>JAAUSC010000154.1 GCA_012031965.1 Scytonema sp. RU_4_4 | reverse complement strand
CGGTCTTGGGGAGCCAGTGCGTTGCGGAGCCAGTACTGCAGGAGGGTTTCCCTCCGTAGGTATCTGGCGTTGAGGTTCCTCCGAGAGTGCCATCTGGCGTGTCTCCCCAAGTAGAGCATCTGGCGTTTTCCCTCCGTAGGTGACTGGCGTGTGGGGTAAAACCAACGTGGAGTAAAGACTTGAACGTTAAGTTAACACCAATGGGCAAGAACAGCTTTTCTCGAGGCTAACGTTTCAGAGTTGGCGCGAAAAGTTAAGTTGAGGATAGCCTTTGAATAAGTTCCACAATCACATCTGTAGCTGCTTTGCCTGTCTGGTTGCAATACTTTTCTAGGGTTGAAGCTTCATTTGGCGTCAAGTCTAAGGTGATTTGTTTGACTGCCCATTTTTTACTGACGGTTGCAAAACTGGAAAATGCATAGGCGGCTGGCTCTTTCATTGTTTCTATACTTTTATTAAGATTACTAAATATTGCCAATTCCAAACCATCTTTACCAGCGAAAATCTAGATTTTGAGATTGAATTTAACTCATATAGCACATCTGGTTTGAATGAAGTACAGATTTGTCTGTGTAGCTAAAAACTTACTTGCCTCAGTTACTTATGTGTTTTCCTTTACTCAAAATTAAAAGAATAAAGAATACAAAATGGCTAAGTAAGTGATAAAGCTATGTGTTGCATAATACATAATTGACCGGAGCACTACATATGAAAACTTCTTTGAAAAACAAGCTAAATTTTTATACCTTAAGTCAAATAAGGACAAGCAATCAATTCAGTTTCGTTAAAAAAACTATTTTTTTAACGAAACTGAACTTCCCCGTAAGCAAAAAGAGCTAACTGTTGTCCAGAGCGACTTTCAAAGTTTTTTGATTCGCTCTTACGCCCTTACAAATTGCCAAAGGGGTTTGCGGAGGAATTTTGAGGCGTTGACCCCCAGTTTTTTAGTTTACCACAGATGTGCCAATAGTTCTATCGCTTACATGGGTATACTTATCTTTGCGTCAAGAGCTAGATTCATTATTTAGTAAGGGTTTAAGGGCTGTTTAGTACATTTGCACGGGGGAAGTTCAGACTAAAAGATACATCATAGTATTCTTAAACAAACTTTACATATCTCTTTAAGTTTATCCTTAACTTCCTGATTTTCACTTGTCTAAAGTTTGAAAAATGCATTGTATTGATCCATCGCGGACAAACTAAATCCACAAATTTAATATTTTTTAGCAAGATATTAACACAATAACAGCATCATCTGTGAATGATTTTGCTGAAAATTGTCTCTGTGGTTTCACTCATGCCAATTGACCTGTTCATTTGCTAGAGATTCTATAGGTTTAGTGTTCTTGATCAAATATTCAGCACATGCTTGCCAGAGTTTGGAGTGGATCAATTGTCGGCATTGACGCTGTTAAAGTAGGCGTTGAAGTGGACGTTTCAGGAGGTTTGCCGGGAATTGTTGTTTTAGGACTCCCAGATGCAGCAGTTCAGGAAGCGAAAGAGAGAGTCAAAGCAACTCTAAAGAATGCTGGTTTTGCCTTTCCTATGCGAAAAATTGTCATAAATTTGACGCCAGCCGATTTACGTAAGGAAGGTCCATGTTTTGATTTGCCAATCAGTGTAGGGATTTTGGCGGCTTCTGAACAAGTTAGCGCTTGTTTCTTAGGAGACCATCTTTTCCTAGGTGAGGTTTCTCTTGATGGTAGCCTGCGCTCAGTTGCGGGTGTCCTACCTATCGCTGCAACTGCCCAAAAAATGGGAATTACTGGTTTAGTTGTTCCTGCTGATAATGCACAAGAAGCTGCTGTGGTGGAAGGATTGGCAGTTTATGGCTTCAAAAACTTATCTGAGGTCACTGATTTTTTGAATAATCCAGGGCGTTACAAACCTGTGCAGTTAGATACTGTAGAGACGTTGCAGACGACATCTCTACAAATATTAGATTTGAAGGATGTGAAAGGACAAGCTCATGCTCGTCGTGCTTTAGAAATTGCGGCGGCTGGGGGACATAATTTAATCTTTGTCGGACCGCCTGGTAGTGGCAAAACTATGCTAGCACGGCGTTTACCAGGTATTTTGCCTGCGTTGTCTTTTTCAGAAGCTCTAGAAGTGACTCGCATCCACTCAGTTGCTGGTTTGTTGAAAAACAAAGGGTCATTGGTGTGCGATCGCCCTTTTCGCAGTCCCCACCACTCCGCTTCTGGTCCTTCGCTTGTCGGTGGCGGTAGCTTTCCTCGTCCTGGTGAAATTTCCTTATCACACAAAGGTATTTTGTTTCTAGATGAGTTAACAGAATTTAAAAGAGATGTCTTAGAATTCCTGCGTCAACCTTTGGAAGATGGCTATGTCACGATTTCGAGAACAAAACAATCCGTAACATTTCCTGCTCAGTTTACTTTAGTGGCGAGTACTAATCCCTGTCCTTGCGGCTACTACGGAGATACGATTCAGCAATGCACCTGTTCGCCAAGGCAAAGAGAACAATACTGGGCAAAGCTTTCTGGACCTTTGATGGATAGAATTGATTTGCAAGTTGCAGTGAATCGCCTCAAACCAGAAGAGATTACCCAGCAACCGACAGGAGAATCATCAGCAACAGTAAAGCAACGGGTACAACAAGCACGCGACTACGCATCCGATAGATTTAAAAATGAACAAAATCTTTCTTGCAATGCTCAGATGCAGAGTCGTCACCTTCAGACATGGTGCAAGCTAGATGATAGCGCTCGCAATATATTAGAAGGAGCGATTAGAAAACTAGGTTTGTCGGCAAGGGCGAGCGATCGCATTCTCAAGGTAGCACGAACTATTGCAGATTTAGCTGGGGATCATGAGTTAAAGGCACACCACGTTGCTGAAGCCATTCAGTACCGCACAATCGATAGAATGCAATAACAAAGTTAAGGAAGACAAAATATTAAGTGTCAATCGAAGTGATTGAATTAACTTTGAGTGTTTGGTCATTTTCTACATAATTTGTGCCATTGTGAGAATGTTTCGGCGTCAGCGTCATTAACGAAATGAGGGTTAGCTGCATGATCTCCACGTATGCCTCAATATCAACTTGATCTGATAGCAGCATGTCTCGATACTGCTGTTTGATATGACTCAGTTTTTTTAACGCCTCCTCTGGATTGGTCTGCAAGGTTGCTTGCCATTCATCCAGTAGCAGCAGAGTCTCCATAACAAACTTTTTACGCTGCTGTTCTAGTAGTTTACGACATTGATCTGTAAAAGTCTGTGTTTTTTGCCGCAATTGCTCGTAAACTTCCGTTGTCACTGCACCCTCAACAAACATCAATCGATGCTCTTGACTAAGATCTTCAATACCATCCAATGCTTGCTGGGGGTGGTCTGGTAACAATGACTTGAGTTCATTAATCCGATTGGTAGTTGTGGTTACCATCTTCTTCGACTTTTGTCTGCGCCACTGTCTTATCAGTAATCCTAAGATGCTGGTCGAACCCAAAATAACAAGTCCAGCCTGCAAATCACTGTTATTTTCCCAATAACGCATGAACGCCATACGGGGATCGCCGTGTTCAAAGACCTCTTGTGCTGCTGGATGTATATAAAATATGCCTTTTCTCAACAGTTCTTTAGGCTCTTCGTTTTGCAGTGCAGGATAGAATTGAGAATAGCCACGGGCAGTGGTAAGAATAGACCAAGTCATCAGTGCAACTTTTTGCCGACTCATCTTAGGACGAGTCACCAATACGGTAGCAGTAGAAAGAGTTAGTAAGTTTTGTTCTGGAACAGGTGGACGCGACCCATAAGTTCCAATGGGTAAAGTTGCGCTTTGGTATGAACCTGGGGCAAAAACAGTCAAATGGTTTACTAATGCAGGTTCGACAGGAAGTAGCCTTAGGTCACGATTGTATACAAATTGTTGCCGTAGATTTTTACTAGCACCTAGACTTCCCACATAAATAACTGCATCCACCTGCCGATATTTCAGTTTCTTGAATGCTTCATTAAAACTAGAGTAATCTGGTTTAACAGTTATGTGATTTGCTTTGAGCAATTGGTCAGCAGTGAAACTCATCCCGCTATCAACAGTGCCAACCGCAACTCGTTTTCCTTGAAGGTCACTAAACGTTTTTAAGTCAGAATCTTTTTGAGTAATCATGTGGACATATTCGTTTGCCAAAATTGCTACTGCTGTGACCTCTTCTTTACGCATTGCCTCATTGGCAACATCTAACTGTACTATTGCAAAATCGACTTGGTGATTGAGCAAGCGTTTTAAGTTTTGCTGAGAGCCTTGCGATTCAAGGTTCTTAACAGAGATTTTGACCGTTTCCTGAGTAGAGTTATTAATCTGCTCAGCTAAACTGTAGTAATAACTGCCAGTATTACCGCTGGAATAGTAATCGTACTTGGTCGCGAACTGCAACTGCTTAAAAGAACTCCTCCTGCTAAACCACTTAGCAAAAGAAAAACTGCTTTCGGACGATAGATAAATTGAACACGTTTGAATGCAATATTATCTAGTAGATTTGCCCAAATTTCCCTGCTAAAAAATTTAGGTATCATTTTACTTAATAGCCTCTATGGCTTTGTTTTCTTGAAAGAAAATTCTACGAGGTAAAGACTAGCTACTCAAAATAATTCTTCTCAAGTTTTCACTTATATTTATTAAGATTACGCCAAGGTTAATAATTTGCAACAATAGTTTCTTCATAAAATTTCTTGCAAAAAGCAGCTATGTTATTCAGATGGGGATTCAAACCCACCTGAATAAAAGAAAAGGGTTGGGGGGATCATCTGGAAAAATGTAGCGAATAAGACTCTCTTGTCGCAACTACCCCATACCATTAGCAACTGGAAGGAAGTAGAAAGCAAACCCCAACACGACATACGCCGCTAAGAGTAATATACCTTCTAACCAATTTGACTTACCATCGGAACTGATGCTATTGGCAATAAACACCGCTACAGCTACAGCGACTAATTCAAAGGGATTGAAATCTAAATCCATCGGTTGACCAAGTACCCACCCTGCTAAAACTAAAAAGGGAGCAACAAACAGGGCAATTTGCATACTTGATCCCACAGCCACAGAAACAGAAAGGTCCATCTTATCTTTCATTGCTACGGTGACGGCTGTTGCGTGTTCAGCAGCATTACCAACAATGGGTACGACGATCACCCCTGTAAAGAGTGCTGTCAAACCTAACTGCGATGTGGCGACTTCTAAAGAACCAACTAGTAATTCTGACTCCAATGCAACTAAGAGGGTACATACTAGCAGAACCCCAACCCACAACCAAATTTTTGGCTGTTCATTGACATGTGTTTCTTCGTTTACTGTTTCTGCCATACCCACGTCGTAAAGATAAGAGTGGGTTTTCATGGAAAATAACAAAGTTAAGGCATAGACGAGAATGAGTACCACAGCAACATCAAGGGACAGGCTTTGCAGGATTTTTTCGTCAATCCCTTGAGAGCTAAATTTTATCGCCGTGGGCAGGAGAATCGCAATCACTGCCAAATTCATGGAGGAAGCGTTGACTCGCGCGACAACAGGCTGAAATGTTTGTTCTTTGTAGCGCAATCCACCCAAAAACATGGAAAGACCCATCACCAGTAGTAGGTTGCCCATAATTGATCCCGTGATACTGGCTTTGACAACATCCACCAGTCCAGCTTTTAGGGCAACTAAAGCAATAATCAGTTCTGTTGCGTTACCAAAGGTCGCGTTCAGCAACCCCCCTAGTGTTGGACCAACCACGACAGCAATTTCTTCTGTGGCTGCGCCCATCCAAGCTGCTAAGGGCAAAATGGCTAAACTAGCTGTGATGAAAACGATTAAGTCTTCCCACCCTAAGTAATGAGCCGCGATGGAAACCGGAATAAACAGTAACAAAACCAAAAATAGAATGTTTTTACCTGACATTTGTCATTTTGAGCTGAAAGTATTAGTAACAGATGCGTGAGTCCTGAGTTTTGAATATATTACACTCAACACTCAACACTCAGCACTTGTAGACCAAACTCTAGGATACTCCCAGCCCTTTCATTAAGCGGTTCTGAGATTCTACTATTTGCTTTTTTGAGTGAGATTTGTAAAATAAGATTGCGGTATGAGTAGAATTTGAAATCTTTCGTTGCAAAACTTTCCAGTAAATTCCCGATTCTACACCAAGGATGCGGTTTAATATATTAAAAGACAATTAAGTTTTTGACAGCACCAACGACAAAACCCTCTAACTCTAGCTATGGCTTGTGTCGCTAATTGATTGCATCGGGCAAAGGACTGCTTGATAATGCAGATTACCCCAACACGAAGACCGCTACCTTGGAATTTAGCTCTATCTCATAGTTGCTGTTGAAACTAACTGTTGTTGGAATGCCGCCGTAGGAAGGTTTATCAGCATTATCAAAGGACGCAACTGCAAGGACTGTTTATTCTTTTGGAAATACTTCATGACTTCTGCTGCTGAACGACCAGCTAGTGCTGGTTCAAACTTGACGCCGCATGAAAATATCAAAAACACCACAATGCCCGATCCCCTGAGACAGGCTACAGGTGTTTACGTCACCGTTCATGGGCATTTTTATCAACCACCACGAGAAAACCCTTATCTGGACGCGATTGAACGCCAATCTGGTGCAGCGCCTTTCCATGATTGGAACGAACGAATTCACCATGAATGCTATCGCCCCAATGCCTTTGCCAGAGTGTTAAATGAGCAAGGCGAAGTGGTGGGGATCGTGAATAACTATGAGTATCTGAGCTTTAATATAGGAGCGACGCTGATGTCGTGGCTAGAACGCCACGATGTAGAGGTTTATCAGCGGATTTTGGAAGCAGATACCAAAAGTTGCGATCGCCTGAACGGACATGGTAATGCGATCGCGCAAGTATACAACCACATCATCATGCCTTTGGCAAATGAGCGTGACAAATACACCCAGATTCGCTGGGGTAAACAAGACTTCCGCTCCCGCTTTGGACGCGATCCCGAAGGAATGTGGCTGGCTGAGACTGCAGTAGACTACGCTACGTTGAAAGCTTTAGTGGATGAGGGAATTCGCTTTATTGTGCTTGCACCATCGCAAGCACAACGTTGTCGTCTTTTGCCCACCGAGGATAATCCCAACCCCGAATGGCACGAAGTTGGTGGGAGTCAGATTGATCCCACACGCCCATATCGTTGCTTTTTGAAAGAGAATCCTTTGTCAGATGAAGGGCAAATGACAAGGCATAGACCTTACATTGATATCTTCTTCTACGATGGTCCCATCTCGCGAGATATGGGTTTTAATGATGTCCTGCACAGTTCCTGTCATTTGGCAGGACGCATTGGTTCAGCAGTGCGTGGGGATCATCGCCCTGCACAGTTAATTGCTGTTGCGACAGATGGGGAAACCTTTGGACATCACAAGGGAGGAACTGAGAAAACACTAGCCCACTCTTTCATACAAGAGTTTCCCCATTGGGGTTGGACAGTCACTAACTTTGCTCACTATCTGAGCTTGAATACTCCCACATGGGAAGTGGAACTCAAGTCCGTCACAGCCTGGAGTTGCTCCCACGGGGTTGATAGATGGCAAGATGATTGTGGTTGCGGTGGTGGCGGAACATGGCACCAAAAATGGCGTCGCCCCTTGAGGGATGCGTTGAATTGGTTGCGAGATCGGCTGATTTCGGTGTACGAAGAACATGGCAAACAGTTTTTCGTTGATCCCTGGCAAGCACGAGATGAATATATCCAAGTGATACGCGATCGCTCTTTTGAGAACGTGAGTCGGTTCCTGTCGCGTCACCAAACTCATAAACTCACACCTGCTGAACAAGTAGACGCCCTGCGTTTATTGGAAATGCAACGTCATGCTTTATTGATGTTCACCAGTTGTGGGTGGTTTTTTGAAGAACTCTCTCGTCCAGAAGGAACGCAAATTCTGCGTTACGCGGCGCGTGCTTTGGAACTCGCAGGGGATGTCGCTGGCGTACAGTTGGAAAAAGGCTTCCTCAAACGCCTAAACCAAGCAGTCAGTAATGTTGATTCGTTTAAACATGGTGGCGAAATTTATCGCCAGTTGGTACTAACGGCTCAAGTCAGCTTTAAACAAGTTGCTTCCCAATATGCAATCACCTCACTCTTTACTAACCACAAGCCTGTAGAGACATTGCATACAGCGTCTTCACGAAATGAACACAATGGTTCGGTCAAAGATTCTCATCGACATCAAAAGCGGGTTTATTGCTACAGCGCCAACGAACTCGATTACCAATTGCAACGGATGGGATCGTTAACGCTGGCCGTGGGAAATTTGAACCTCGTGTCAGAGATTACCTGGGAAAGTGAACATTTAGTGTTTGCTGTTCTGCATCTGGGTGGCTGGGATTTCCACTGTTGCATCCAACCCTTCCAGGGACGACTGGCTTACACTGACTTAAAAGAAAAGCTGTTTGGGGCATTGCAACAGGCTAGTGCAGCTCACACTATCTTAGTCATGATGCAGTTGTTTGGTGAAGAATCTTTCAGCTTGCGGAATCTATTTGCTGAAGAACGCCATCGACTCATGCACCTGTTGAGTCAAGAAACACTGTCACGATTAGACCAACTTTATACCCAAGCATACCGTGATAATTACGGAGTTTTGATGGCATTCCACCGTGATGAAGTCCCCGCACCGCAAGAGTTGCAGGTCGCAGCGGAAATTGCCTTGGGGTATCGGTGTATGATGACTTTACGCTCACTTGAGCAAGATATCGCTGAACCGCTATCCAGTTGGAATCACATCGCCGAGTTAGAGGCGATCGCCACAGAAGCCAAGCACCTGCATTGTCATCTGAATATTCCCGAAGGGAAGCAGATGTTAGAGCAGTTGATATTACGTTCTCTGTGGCAATTGTTGCACGATCCCAACGGGACTTTTGATGCAGATTTGCAGCGCCTTGAGCGATTAATTGATGTGGCAAATCACTTAAATCTTGACATTTCTCTTGAGCGCTCTCAAGAACTCTACTTCAGTTGTTTGCACAGTCAGATTGTACCGCTGTTTATTGCCAAAACTGTCAAAGGTCAGGATACCACTCAGTGCCATCAGTTGTTGAAGCTGGGGCAAAAGTTAGCAGTAGATGTGACGACCTGGTTGAATCAGTTGGGCTAAGACTCTCACGCACTTGACGCTCAAGTAAGCACAGCAAGGAACTATATAGCAGTTCTTGTCTACGTTGAATGCGGTTTTTGTGGGATGGGCGTTTCGCCCGTCCCATACCTCCTGCGGAGGGAGCAGAGCGAAGGTCATCTCTATCAGTTGAGAACTGCACTATTGGAGGAATAAAAATGCCAAGAGTTTTGTTCATGAGTCTCTTCTGAAAACTTTTCATCAGGATAGAAGTCTAACGCAACTTTTATCTCAAAATTTTCTGAACTCTTACTATCTGTAATTGAGAGAGAATCAGATATACTCTCATCATCACTTATGGATACAACTTGTGTTTTTAATGCAGAAAACTCTAAAGTGACTCTCATCTCAAGTTTGCCTTTTTGCCTACTACTCTTATCTGGCATAACTAATTCACATTGAATTCCTGGTCTCAGGTAAAATTGCCACTCAACTCGATTAAATATGCCTTGGATATTCTTTTTTTTGAAATATTTTTTCACAAATTTATCTTTACAAGACAAATTCAAATCATTTCCCTTTGGTTCAAAATATTGAAGTACTTTATTGACAATTTGAACTGCGTTAAAAATTTTATCTTCTAAGAAAAGAACATCATCTTCTTGCCCCAATCGTTTGAATTGATGACTCAACATATTAAAAGAACCTCCGTACTAATTCCGAGTGCTTGAGATTGTCTTACCAATCTCTGCCAAGAAATTGAATTTTCGTCAAATAAAGTACATGGTAGATGTCTAGAGGATGACTTCTCGTAAAGCCCCCTTAGGCTTTCCCACGCCCAGACAATTGCCTACCTCCCTTAGGAGGAAATGCGAATTGCGCCGTTCGTTTTGTGCAAGTGCGTGTGCTTTCTGACGGAGCGCGTGTCCGTCGTCGGACATAGGCGTGTCAAGGACATACCCGTGCCTTTTTAGGGAAGTCGCACGGTACAGACGCAGCCTAGAGTAGAGTGGGGTAGGATAGACAGACAAATATAGACAACTAATTTACTTTATTATTCTGCGTATATTGCGTGTTGAAAACTACAATTTTTCAGATTCTACTACACTATTTAAGATAATTAAAGTGTTATCAGAAATAGATGTTTTCCAAAATTCTGTAAATATTTACACTGAACAAGTATTATTGAAATGTCAAGATAGAGCAGATTATAAAAGTTATCATATATACTCATTTTTTTTGATTTAAAAATTTGGCGTTGAGGTTGTACTATCGGATATTAACGGATATTAAAGATTCCAAAAAAATCAGGATGAGAGTGTCGCGTATATTTCACACAGATAAAATTGATAAAAACCCAGTGTATTTACTAAGTATGTTTGAAAGATATATTTTGTCTCATTTAACCCAAAAATAACATTGTTAAGATGCAACTAATTACCCTATTTTCACTTCAGATTTAATATTTTTCTCATTCATAACTTTTTGATAATCAATGAGAATATTTGCTCTTACACTCAAACCCGGAAAAGATTTAAAACAAAGTATAAAGAATTGTGTATAATAATGATGTTATAAATGATGTTAACTTTGGCACTTCCACACACAGCTAAAATGGTGCGCTACACTACATGAACGCATCCTACGCCTTCAAGATTGACTTCATACATCAGTTTTTCATCTCAATGGTGTAGAGACGCTTCAAACAACACACATCGCGTGAAGTGTAGACAAGTGTAGGCTTTTGTTTATAAGGGTAATAGTTAAGCCATAATATCAACTCTAAAATTTCAATTTATTTATGTCTGAAGAACTTAACTTTCAAGGTAATAGTATGGATCGCCTCCCTCCTCAAAACATTGAGGCGGAGGAAGCAATATTGGGGGGAATTTTACTAGATCCGGAAGCGATAAGCAGAGTGAGCGATCGCCTGATTCCAGAAGCTTTTTATCTGAACCCTCATAAAGATATCTATCAAGCCATCGTGAGGCTACATAACCAAGGTAAGCCCACAGACTTGCTTGCAGTTATAAATTGGCTCAATGACCACGATATGCTAGCCCGTGTTGGTGGTAGAAATAAACTAGCAACACTGGTAGATCGCACAGTGTCAGCGGTTAATATCGACGCCTTAGCAGATTTAGTTATGGACAAATACCTGCGGCGTCAGTTAATTAAAGCCGGGTTAGAAATTGTGCATCTGGGTTACCAGACAGAAATCGAGTTACCAAAGATTTTAGACCAAGCAGAACAAAAAGTCTTCAGCATCACTCAAAAACGTCCCAAAGCTGGTCTGGTTCATATTTCTAACACCCTCATTAATACTTTCCAAGATATTGAAACTCGCCATCAAGGTATCGCCCTACCGGGAATCCCCTGCGGCTTTTATGATTTAGACGCCATAACTAGTGGTTTTCAGCGTTCTGATTTGATTATTGTTGCTGGTCGCCCGTCAATGGGGAAAACTGCTTTCTGTCTTAATCTCGCTCATAACGTTGCTGCTTCATATAAATTACCAGTTGGTATTTTCAGCTTAGAAATGTCAAAAGAACAACTGGCGCAGCGGTTATTAGCAAGTGAGGCGGAAATAGAAACTGGTTATTTGCGGAGTGGACGCATCAGTCAAACTCAGTGGGAACCTTTAAGCCGTGCTATTGGTATGCTCTCTGATATGCCAATTTATATTGACGATACGCCAAATCTTACAATCACAGAAATGCGTAGTCAAGCTCGGCATTTACAAGCGCAATTAGGGACAGAATTGGGATTGATTGTCATAGATTACTTGCAATTAATGGAAGGAGCCGGCGATAATCGCGTGCAAGAACTCTCAAGAATTACCCGAAGTCTTAAAAGTTTAGCGCGTGAATTATCTGTCCCTGTGATTGCTTTATCTCAGTTGAGTCGAGGAGTCGAATCACGCAATAACAAGCGTCCCATGTTATCTGATTTGAGGGAAAGTGGAAGTATTGAACAAGATGCGGATTTAGTTATCATGCTGTACAGAGATGATTACTACAACAGCGATAGCGTTGATAGAGGAATTGCCGAGGTGATCATAGCTAAACACCGCAACGGTCCAACAGGTACTATTAAACTCTTGTTTGATCCGCAATATACTAAGTTTAAAAATCTAGCCAGACCGAACAATTATTGACATTGCTAGAGTTATTCTAAAATCAGGAAAGTAGTGAAGCTATGAGCAGTCATTTGTAAGTTCTGGGGGAAAACCAGTCATGTTAGAGTTTAACCTGCCAAGGTACTTACCCTCTGCCGAAGAATTACCCGACTCTGATGATACCCCTGTGGATAATGAATTGCAAGAATTGATTCCGGGTTTGCTCAAAGCCATACTGCTGATACTATGGGCAGAACGCATGAACTGGTTTTTTGGGATAGACATGGGTATTTATTATCACCCAGATAAACCGCCTATTGTACCAGATGGGTTTTTGAGCTTAGGGGTAGAGCGAGTTTATGATGAGGAATTAAGACCAAGTTATGTCCTGTGGGACGAAAACGTTGTCCCTACTTTGGTGCTAGAAGTTGTTTCTCAAAACTATCGCAAAGAATATAGCAGTAAATGGGAAATCCTTTTCATGCTCAGTGTCATGCTCTAGATACAAATAGTTTACGAAGTCTTTGGCACGAACAGAATTTGTTATCTCTGCCAAACGACTTTGATTGGACAAAGCTTGGTAAGCGTTACGTTAAAAAAGTCAAAGCGATTATTCAAGATTCATCTGAACTGAGAGCTATTCTGGATTCCAAAAATCTTGAAAAAATCGCAGAAAACACAACAGAGACTGCTGGAATTATCCCCGAATTTAATTTAAAACAGTATCAAGAAGCAATTCGCGAACGCTACGCCAATCTCAAACTAGATAGTATAGAAACCAGCGGTTACGCCTATAATGAATTGCGGTTATGGCGAATCTTTATCCCGCAAAATGTGCGAGAATTTGAGCAAGTCTTACCACAAGTTCATGAATTGCCAAAAGAACATCTCCGACGACTGCGAGAAAAG
Organism: Scytonema sp. RU_4_4; assembly: GCA_012031965.1. GTDB lineage: Bacteria > Cyanobacteriota > Cyanobacteriia > Cyanobacteriales > Nostocaceae > Brasilonema. The sequence continues at coordinate 3,455 of JAAUSC010000154.1, read as the reverse complement.
AACGAACTAGAAGCAGAAGAAATTTTGCAGGAAATGATTATCCCAATGTGCAGGTGATTGTGACTTCTCGCGTCATTGGATATAAGGTGCAACGGCTGCGAGATGCTGAGTTTAAGCATTTCATGTTGCAAGATTTAGAACCAGAACAAATTCAGGATTTCATCAATCGTTGGCATTCTGACACTTTTACTGACAAGATTGATGGAGAGAGAAAAAAAGAGCGACTGCAAAGAGCAATTAACACATCAACCTCGATTGCAGAACTTGCAGGAAATCCCTTATTGTTAACGATGATGGCAATTTTGAATCGTAACCAAGAATTGCCAAGAGATAGAGCCGAACTTTACAATCAAGCATCGCGGGTGCTGCTGCATCAATGGGATGTGGAACGTGCTTTGGTGGAAGATAAGAGGTTAGATCCAAAAACGATAGATTATAAAGATAAGCAAGCAATGTTGCGTCAAGTTGCTTACCATATGCAAACCAGTGAGAAAGGTTTGGCAGGCAATTTGATAAGCGCGAATGATTTAGAAAGGATTCTGACTGAGTATTTAAAAACCATCGAAGTTGACAAAGCAAGAGAAGTTGCGAGGGTGATGAGGGAGCAACTGCGAACTCGCAACTTTATGTTATGTTTCCTGGGTGCAGATTATTATGCTTTTGTTCATCGGACATTTTTGGAATATTTCTGTGCTTGGGAGTTTGTTTGGCAGTTTAAAGAGACGCAAGCGCTGGGAATTGAAGAACTAAAAACGGAAGTTTTTGGAAAACACTGGCAAGATGAAACTTGGCATGAAGTGTTGCGGCTGATTGCAGGAATGATTGAGCCAAAGTTTGTTGGCGAAATTTTGGAATACTTAATGGAGCAGAATGGGGAGGAAGAGAAATTTAGCAACTTGTTTTTAGCGGCTACGTGTCTTGTAGATGTGAGGAATAGGACGGTAATTGCAGAAACTACTCACAAATTGCTGAACAGTATTAAAGACTTAACCAGATATGATTTAAATTACTATTACAATGATAAGGAAGAGAGAAAACGAGTTCAGGAAATTCGCATTCAAGCAGTTGCAGCATTTGCAACGACTTGGAAAGATGACGCCGATACCAAAGCTATCCTCAAAACTCGCGCTACTGATGATAATCATGAGTATGTGCGAGTGCAGCAGTCATAGTATTAGCCAGCAACTACAAAGATGACGCTGATACTTTAGCCTTCCTCAAAACTCGCGCTACTGATGATGATGATTCGGATGTGCGAGGTGCAGCAGTCCAAGCATTAGCCAGTAACTACAAAGATGACGCTGATACTTTAGCCTTCCTCAAAACTCGCGCTACTGATGATGATTATTCGGATGTGCGACGTGCAGCGGTCCAAGCATTAGCCAGTAACTACAAAGATGACGCTGATACTTTAGCCTTCCTCAAAACTCGCGCTACTGCTGATGATTATTCGGATGTGCGACGTGCAGCGGTCAAAGCTTTAGGTAAAAATTTCACCTATCTGCCTGAGTTGTTTGATATCTACTACAACTGTGCTATCAATGATCCCTTTGATGTTATTCAGCGCATGTTTCAAAGCAATCCTCGGCGAGTTGCACTTGAGATAATTGTCAAACAACATCCTCACAATCCCCAAACTTTACCACTGTTGCGCGACAGAGCGGAGAATGACCCCGATGAGGAAGTGCGGGAGTATGCTCAGAAGAAGTTGGCAGAATTAGAGAAGTATAATTAAATGTAATTATGTCATTGCGAGTGGAACGAAGTGAAACGTAGACCCCGGAGGGGGCTTCCCGCAGGGTAGCAATCCCAAAATCCTGCGATTGCTTCGCTTCGTATGCCCTCCGGGCACGCTGCGCTAACGCAATGACACAAAATATATTAGTGCTAAAGACGGTTAGAAGAAATTAAAAAAGCTCAACAAGAGGAAGAACAAGAATGAATTCTCATTACACCATAATTATTCAGTGGTCTGATGAAGATAATTGTTTTGTTGTCAGTTTTCCCGAATGGGGAGAGTTTTGCCATACCCACGGAGATACCTACGAAGAAGCTTTCAAAAACGCTCAAGAAGTTTTAGAAATGTTAATTGAAACATCTTTAGAAAATGGTGAACCTCTGCCAGAACCTCAAACGCTAGGAAAATCCTGGAAAGTCGCATAGAAGTCAATACTTCTCGGATAAGTTTGTTTGTCATGCTGAACGGAGCGACAGCGAAGTGAAGCATCTCGGTCGCTTGCTATAGGTTGAGATTCTTCGCTCCACTCCGTTTCGCTCAGAATGACAGTTAACCGAGAAGTATTGGCATAGAAGTATAATTAGCAAAAAGAGAAACACGCGCTATGAATACACCTACCCAAATAACAAAAGTTTACGACGAAATTATAGACTTCATTGCTGCTGGAAGCACTCCCCAAAGTGTCGTCGATTTTCAACTTTCAGAATCTGCAAAAGAGCGTTTAGAAGACTTAGTGTACGGACATAAAATGGGCGAACTAACACCAGAGGAAAAGAGAGAATTAGATCATTTCCTCACGCTAGAGCATATAATGCGATTAGCAAAAGCACGGGCTTATAAATATATTAGTGCTGAGTAAATATTATTCGTTAGTATCATGATTGTGAGGCGGAGCCTCTTGTAAGGCATTCCCATGCAGAGCATGGGAACGAGAGATACCAGAGATGAACGAGATAGAGAAAGGGGTGAGATGAGCATTCAACACTGCGGGAATCATAAATCTAGCAATTATTGCTACTTGATTCTTAGTGTTTATACAGTTAACTCAAATGCTTCCTCAAAATATTAGCGCCATCCTTTCGACAGAAGATATTCAACAAATCAAAGCAGCGCTTCAGACAGTTCAACAAAAGATGCCCTTTCTAATTACTCTAAGTACAGAAGAACGGCACAAGTTATTTAAAATGGGCGATAAAAGCTTAGCGTTTGTCAATAATAGTATCACAGCTGCTGTGTCAAACCCCAACATTTTACCCGCCAGTTTTAACCTTGAGGAATTTATTCGGGATTATCAATTAGCCGCTACACTAACAGAACTTTTAATTGCACTGCGGCAACTCAGTGAACAGGTAGATGATACTCTACTAGCAGTAGGTAGTGAAGCGATGAGCAGTAGTTTGACAGTTTATGATTATGTCAAGACTGCTGCGAAAAAAACTCCTGGTTTAAAAAGTCTTTCTGAACAGCTAGGCGAACGCTTTAAAGCAATCAGAAGTAAATCTGTTAAACCTGCTTCTGATTCCTCAAGTTAGTCAAACGAGATATTTCTTCTCATCGACGAGTGTTTGAGACTCGTCAGCGAGTCTTTAGCAGGACTTACGCAGCTATGATTGGTCATTGCGTTAGCGCAGCGTGCCCTCCGGGCATACGGAACGCAGTGTAGCGAAGCAATCTCGTCAAGACCGGGATTGCTTCGCTTTGCTCGCAATGACGAAAA
>JAAUSC010000380.1 GCA_012031965.1 Scytonema sp. RU_4_4 | reverse complement strand
GTCAACGTCTCAATATCCGCTTCTGCCCTGTGATACGAAGCATTGGCACTTAATAGAAGACAACATTTTTCAAATAGGGGACTTAATTGCGTCTGTTTTTTAACTTGCAGGATTTGCGCCTGGCGATCGCTAATATGGAAGTTTCCCACACAGCTTTTTAGTCGCCCTCGCTCCTGGTTCAAGACAATACTTCTGTCAGTTACTAGCCGGGGAAGAACTCTCCTCAAAATCATTCACAATTGGGGAAAAAGTCGCAGAGCTTATCGAAATTGCAAACAGTGATGACATAGAAGTCATCTTACTTGCTATTACCCGCAAATGGAAACAGTCTAGAAGTCGTGCAGATGCAGATGTAACAGAACATGAAGAAGAGCAGGTAGAAGCGATCGCCGTTTAACGGAACCTGCAAAAAATCCGAATATCACAAGATGGGCATCCTAAACAATAAATTAGGTTAAGTCAATCTCATATCTGCAATACTTATGACTCAGCCCATGATTGCGTTCATCAACTTAGACGAAGTTAAAAGGTTGGTGGACGAACTACCAAAAGAACAAAAAGAAGCCTTGCTAATAGAGAAAGTGCGTGAACTATCTGATGACTCAAGAGCAAGAATTGCTAAAAGTATTATAAGAATGTCTGGATGAAAACCCTGGAGAAACAGCAACGCAGTTGCGATTTTCGTGCTTTAGACTGGGGAACGCCAGATACCTATGGAGGGAAAACGCCACATCCGTGACTGTCGGCGAAGCCGCCCAACGGAGTGACTCCCCTCCTGCGCGTACTGGCTCATGAAATCCGACGTTGCGTTGGCTTTAGCCTTCTGTGAGCAATGTGATAAAATTAAGAGGGTGGAGGGGTAATCAACCACGTTAAAAACCCTACACTGCTTAACAGCAATCTGTACCTTGACAACTGACTCTTGCTGGTTCTACTGCATTGTTCTAGTTTCTTCCTAGCAGTAGGTAAAAGATTCAAACGGAGCTAGACGAATCAGAATTTTTGAAACAAATCGTTTCAAACTAAACAGGACTTGCACAGATGCAACTACGGTCGGGCAGACCGAAAGTTAACGCTTGGGGAGAGTCCCACCTCTGAGCTAGATAACGCAAGGAATCTAGTTTAAGTGGTCTCGTTGAACCAAGAATCCCCTCGCCTTTAAGCAGGGGAGTGTCAAACCCACCCTTGATCCAGAAACAGTCTTTAAAACCCTCCTCAATTTCTATAAACTGAAAAAGACTTGAAGAATTGTATATGCCCTGCGCTCAAGAAAGTTCCCCTAAGTTCTTTCTGGGTAATGCTATAGTAGAAATCCAATAAATATGTTATTATCTACGCCCCTGGCACAAAGTGTCAGGGGCTTCTGTGTGCGACCCGCACAGTACAATAAAATATTGCTGCCAAACTCAACTACTTACTATTTGCACGTCACTAAGCTGTTGCGCTTTTAACTTGCATATTATTTTGGTCTAGTCAATCATTGAAACTCTTTTTCCTTCTGCCTTCTGCCTTGCTGTTGTGCATTTTTAATGCACAACAGCTTACCACCAAAGACAGCTAAGTGATTGCTTTCTCGTGTTGTACTTTAGTCAAGCCCCAAAGGGCTGGTAAAATTTCTGTACTAACGTATATACGCGGTGTAGAGATGACCAACACAGAACGCGAATCGATTAACTTCAAACTCCCCAAAACCCTCACTAAAGCACTCCGCACCGCCGCACGAGAACGCAACACCACCGCCACCGATTTAGTTATTCAAGGCTTGCATCATAAGAATGCCCAATGTTGAATAACTCTTCCACGCTCACTAACGCTGAATTAGTTGACCTTTGGCTACACGGCAAAAGTCTCAACACTGTTGACGGCTACCGTCGCTATGCAGAACGGTTCTTTGTTCATGTGAATCATAAACTGCTAGTAGATTGCACTTTGATGGATATCCAAATGTGGACGATGACACTTCATTGTTCTGAGAATTCTAAGCGGGTGGCTGTGGGTGCAATTAAGAGTCTGTTTTCCTTTGCTAAACAGTTAGTAGTGATATCGGCTAATTTAGGAGTGTTAGTTAAGTCACCCAAGGCAAAGAACAGATTGGCAGAGCGAATTTTAACTGAAGACTGTGTACATTTACTAATAAAATCTACCACTAATCCACGTGACCGTGCTATCATCCGCTTACTTTACTTTGCTGGGTTACGGGTATCAGAACTGTGTCATCTCAAGTGGCGTGACCTCAAGGCGCGTGGGGATGGGGGGCAGATAACAGTATTTGGTAAAGGTGAGAAAACTAGGACTGTGCTGGTGGGGAAAGGTATTTGGCGAGAGATGAATGAGTTAAAAGGCTATGCCCGTAAGGATTACCCTGTGTTTGTTTCAAGTAAAGGTGGTCACCTATGTCGGTCAATGGTATTTCATATTGTGAAGAATGCGGCGAAACGTGCTGGACTTGAGGGTAATGTGTCGCCCCACTGGTTAAGACATAGCCACGCCAGCCATAGTCTTGATAGAGGTGCGCCGATTCACTTGTTGCAAAAGACACTGGGTCATAGTTCGGTGGCGATTACTGAGATGTATTTGCACGCTCGACCTACTGATAGTAGTGGGTTGTATTTGGCGGATGATGATGAGTAGGGGACGTGACCAAGAAAGAACGAAGGTGTCAGTCGCCAGAATGGTTCGTCAAGCGACGCTCGGTGTATCCCCTCGACATTCAGCAGGGATAGTAGGCATTTTCGTAGCAGCGGACACTGGAGCACGAATTCCCAAAATCTTTATTATTTCGTAGGTTGGGTTGAACGGAGTGAAACCCAACATCTCCCGTATCTATCGGTTTTTCAGAGAATTCTAATTATAACACTTAAGCTAAACTGTCTTAAGCTTAGTATTGTGTAAGAATGACAAGCATATTTGTTAGTAACCGTGCTAACAATGATAGCACCACGTTAATAAACCCTATCCGTAGCCAAAACCCTAACCTTTGTATCCCTGCTCCTTTCATTAGCATGTGCCAAAACCACCAAAAGCCCAATGGCTGTAGCGCTGCTAACAAGATGGCTGTAACGTATGCATCTTCTTTACTATATCTCGATAACGCCAACCAACAACCGCTGAATGACCCAACCCACCAGCCAACAAGTAGCCCCAAGGCAAGGTAAAAGAATCCTCCCATACTCTCATCCCGTATTCTGAATAACTTGATGAGACATAAATAGTAGACATAACCAAGAAACACACACAGCAATATCAATAATATTGCTCCTAATACACTCCCGATTACCGCTGCTAGATATTCACCGAGGTATCGCTCCATTGAAACATAATTTTCTTTGAGAGAAAGTTGCCCTGCTTAAAACCTAATTTAAAAACCCAGTTGTTATGACTGGGTTTGAGTGGGGTATGTCCCCGTGCTTTCTTTATAGAGATGAGTTATAAGTTGCTTGTCTAATAAGAACTACCACACTGCGCTTATCGATTCCGGAAAACTCAAAGCAATGTTGGGAAAATGATGGGTGAGTGCGATAGCGCAGCGTGCCCTTTGGGCATTGGCGCAGTGCGATACGCTCTGCGTCAAGCGTTCGACTG
>JAAUSC010000379.1 GCA_012031965.1 Scytonema sp. RU_4_4 | reverse complement strand
AAGTTGTGACAGAAAACTATCCCTCAAGCAGCATATCAACCATTCGTAGATCGGATAGAGCAACACGTGCAGCAAGTAGCACAATGATGACTGAAAATCGCTTAATAACGAACTTAGTAGTAGCATTTCAACCTTCAACGAAAACGCCAAACAAGGAGAAATAACATGAAATTTGATTGGCTAATCATAGGCGCTGGATATTCAGCCTGCGTTATAGCTGAGCGAGTTGCTAACCAGCTTGGGCAAAGAGTGTTAATTGTAGAACAACGAGATCACATTGGTGGGAACGCTTACGATTATTACAATGAGCATGGCATTCTAGTTCATAAATACGGTCCCCATATTTTCCACACCAAATCTAAAAAAGTTTGGGATTATCTCTCGCAATTTACTGAGTGGAGACATTACTATCATCATGTTCTGGGAGTTGTAGAAGGCAAGAAAGTTCCTATCCCTTTTAATCTCAATTCGCTCTATGCTCTTTTTCCTCCAAAATATGCAGAGAAGCTGGAGAATTTACTTCTAGAAAACTTTGGGTTTGGTGTCAAAGTACCAATTTTGAAACTGCGTGAACATGCTAGTGGTGACCTCACTTTCCTAGCTGAATACATCTATGAAAATGTCTTCCTCCGCTACACAATGAAGCAGTGGGGAGTGAAACCAGAGGAATTGGATCGGGGAGTAACAGGACGTGTTCCAGTCTATATCAGCCGGGATAATCGTTATTTTCAAGACCCCTACCAGGCTATGCCTAAGCTGGGTTATACCGAGATGTTCCGCCGTATGCTGGCTCACCCCAACATTAAGGTACTGTTGAACACAGATTACCGCGAGATTATCAACGACGTTAAGTTTAATCGCGTACTTTGCACTGGACCGATTGATACTTTCTTCGATTATATGTATGGCGAATTGCCATACCGTAGCCTGCGCTTTCAATTCGAGACTTTGGATCAAGAGCGCTATCAAGAAGTAGGTACAGTCAACTACCCCAACGACTACGACATCACACGCATCACTGAGCAAAAGTATTTGTCGGGACAAACCTCACCTAAAACCACTTTGGTGATGGAATATCCTCAAGCTTATGTACCAGGAAAGAATGACCCGTATTACCCCATCCTCAACGAAGAGAACCGTGAGCGTCTGGAGCTTTATCTTAAAGAAGTAGAGAAACTCAATGGTTCAGTACTGTTTGCAGGGCGACTTGGAGATTATAAATACTACGACATGGATCAAGCAGTGGTACGAGCGTTGGGTGTGTTTGAGAAAGAGATAAGTAGCTCAACCTAATTAGACGTGAAATGTCATTACGAGCGGAACGCAGTGAAGCGAAGTAATCGCAAAGACTGTATTTTACGTTTTTCAATGTTGACCTACTTAGCACAATAGAAACTCTCAGGACTGACAAGTAAGATTGAAGGAGTTAAAAACTTGCTGAAATCTGGATTCTGCATTTACCAAAAACGATGAAATAAAGCGTGAAGTCAGCAGCAACTAGATAAATATCATTAGCATTATCCGCAAAATTCTAATTTCCCATACACTTGAAAACTCTCGCTTATACTTGGGCTCCAATAAATTATCTCAAGCTGATTGAGCAGAGCTAATAAATGAAACATTGGAAAAACTACTACAGACTCAATGATAGTGTCTTTGTTCACTGAACAATTTCTATGTAAATGGGGTATTAAATTTACCAAAAACGTAAATAAACGTAAATATAGTATATATGATATGAGGAAAATATACATGAATGTAATAAGCAGAATTCAGTTTCCACGTACGCCTGAAACTTCTGGCTTGTACATGAAATTTGATGAGTGTACATCATTAAGTCCTTGTGTAGATGAGACAAAAGTTATCTTTCATCAAAATAGTATTGTATCTTTCAATACTTATTTTCATTCATTCTATGAGAAGTTCTATGCTAAATACACAGAGCTGAAATCGGTATATTACGTTTTAGCTCTTGAGGGTAATTTTATAGTTTCTCTCTATAGAGAGCATCATGAGCAAGATGAAAGAGAACTGATTTATAAAGAGAGTTTTGAAAACTGTCAACTAGGAGAACATATAAAAATTTTGCTACCTAATTCTTGGCAAGGTGAAGATGCAGGTAGAGTTTACTTGGAAATCATGTGCCTAAGTGAGCAAGGTTTTTTTACAGAAGGATATATTGCAACTGATGAAAAACCTCGTAGGGAAGTATCCTTGGGTATTATCACTTGCACATTTAAGAAAGAAGCTTATGTCAAAAAGACAGTAGATAATATTCTCAAAGATAATTTTCTACAAGATGGCAAATTAAAGATTTTTGTAGTTGACAATGGTAAAACTTTGAAAGATGTTGATTTTAAACATCCAAGTGTTCAACTTATTCCTAATAGAAATTTAGGAGGAAGTGGTGGATTTACTCGAGTTTATATGAAGCTCTACAAGAAGATAAATACACACACTTCCTATTTATGGATGATGATATAGACTTAAATAGCGAATCTATCTATCGACTTTTTACTTTATACGAGTATGCAAAAGATGATTTTGCAGTTGCAGGTGGCTGGTTAGACTTAGTGAAAAAACACCTACTTTATGAAGCTGGGGCTTTTTATGGAGAAAATCATGATCCTCGTGGATATAAGCCATTCTCAGTTAATCCTCTTAAACACAATCTTGATTTGCAAAAATCTACCTTCCTCAACTCTCTTATGAAAGAAGAAGATTTTGATTATGGAGGATTTTGGTTTTTCTCTTGTTCCCAGGAAGTTGTCAAAAAAATTGGTTTACTAATGCCTTTCTTTATTCAAAGAGATGACATAGAGTTTTGTTTAAGAATTAAGAAGTATGCTGGCAATAAAATAGTCTTTTTCCCACCTATATCTGTATGGCATGAGCCATCATATGCCATAAGTAAACAGCCTGCTTGGTTAATTTACTATGTATGGCGTAACAATCTAATTACGTCTTGCATTCATAGCTCTTTAAAATATATGGATGCTATTAAGCATATTCTCAGAAGCTTAATCATTGAATTATTCTTTTTTAATTATAGTTACGCAGCAATGCTTGTAAAAGGGTTTGAAGATTGTATGAAAGGTCCAGCCTTTCTGCAAAGCATTGATGCTGAGACATTACATTCTACTATTTTAGAACTGAGCAAACGTTATGAAAGTCAAGCCTTGTCCTGTGATAGCTATCTAGTTGAGGATTTTTATCAAAAGCCAGAAGGAAGCCGCTTGAAAAAAATTATCAGTATCTTGACTTTAAATGGTCATCTGCTACCAAGTTTTTTGATAAGTGATAGCCAGGCGTTGGTTGTATCTGCTCCTGGTCATTCAAAAGAATGGCTCAAAGGTTTTGCTAAGAAAAAAATTCTTATGTTCAAAGAAGAAAAAAATACTTTTTGTCAGTATGAATTAGATCAATGGGCTGGGATCAAGCTCTTAAGCAGATTTTTGAAAATTGCAATGACAGGTATTATCAAATGGTCATTTATTAGCACACAGTGGAAAATGCCTCAAAAGAGCTAGTATCTATCAAATTTTGGCAAGGTTATTTTGGATTAACTACGTAAAAATATATGAGGAGGAA
>JAAUSC010000378.1 GCA_012031965.1 Scytonema sp. RU_4_4 | reverse complement strand
GGCACCATTGGGAGCAATAAAAGCAATACAATCGCCTCTTTCAATCAAAAGATTTGCACCCAAAAATAGTATTTTGTCATCATAGATGTGAGTTAAATCTTTGATTTTTACTACCTCACGTCCGCTACGAGGTGCAGTGGGAAAACGGAATTGTAGTGTTCTTAAACCATCTACAGGTGCTTCGATGCGTTCGATTTTGTCGAGTTGTTTTTCACGGCTTTTTGCTTGGGTACTGCGGGTAGCACTGGCGCGGAACCTATCAACAAAAGCTTGTTGTTTTTCTAATTCTTTTTGTTGGCGTTCGTAAGCTGCAACTTGGGCTGATTGATTTTCAGCTTTTTGTTGCAAGTATGCTGAGTAATTACCAAGATAAGTGCTGGAAACACCGCGTTCCGTTTCCACAATTTGGGTACACAGACGGTCAAGGAACTCGCGGTCATGGGAAACTATCACCATTGGAGTATTTAGCCCTTTGAGATAATTTTCCAACCACTCAATTGTTTCTAAGTCTAAGTGGTTCGTTGGCTCGTCTAATAGCAATAAGTCAGGTTCTTGCAAAAGAATTTTGCCCAAACCCATTCGCATTTGCCAACCGCCACTAAAAGCACTCACAAGGCGATCGCCATCTTCTAGCCCAAACCCCATTTCTGGTAGAATCTTCCCAATCCGTGTGTCCAAGATGTAGCCATCTAATGCTTCAAACTGTCGTTGTAAGCGATCCAACTTATGAATCAGTTTTTCCAGTTCCTCTGGAGTGGCGCTTTCCATTTCTCGCTGCACCTGTGCTAAAGACAACTGCACAGCGTTCGCTTCTTTAAAAACCGTCCAAAATTCCTCTCTAACAGTGCGAGTGGGTTCAACTTCAAACTCTTGATTCAGGTAAGCTATGTGTAAGCTCGCAGGACGAATGATTTCGCCAGATGTCGGTTCAGTTTCCCCTGTGATAATTTTGAGTTGGGTGGATTTTCCGGCGCCATTCACACCAACTAAACCAATGCGATCGCCAGCTTTAACTTCCCAGTTGACATCCTTGAGGACTTCGCCAGTGGGGTAGATTTTACTGATATGTTCAAGTCGCAGCATGGGGTGTCTCCAAGGTAGGAAATGGAATGAGAAGGTAGAAGTACTTGCATTGAGTCCAATCTTAACAAAATTTAACTGAAAATTCTTGGTCGTCAATTCCTCAACAGACAGAAAGTTTTGTAGGCAAGATGGAGACAAAATCAAACCGCACTTAGATAAGAGAAAATTTTAGCTGAACCAGCAATTCATCTCACGACTCCCACGGAGTGATGAGATGAAACGTAGGAGAATAGTCTTTCACAACTATTCAAGTCGAGCAGGACATGTACCTGATTTAAAACTGCGGTAGTGGGAAACAATTGGAGTCCCACGAACGAAGTTCACCGAAAGATAAAATCTGCCAGAAGCCTACACCTACAAGGTAGAGAGATGTAGGAGTGTCACAAAACAATTGCGGTAACATGACCAAATACTTCATCCATCGTCTACTGTCCTTTATTCCAACACTCATTGCCATCAGTATTGTTGTGTTCGCTATCCTGGCGTTAGCACCAGGCGATCCAATGGGTGAGTTTGCGCTCAATCCCTCCATTACAGCAGAAGTTCGAGAGAATATCAAAAGGTCATTTGGTCTAGATCAACCGATACACATCCGCTACATCAAGTGGTTTCTGTCCTTTGTTAAGGGAGACATGGGCTATTCTTTTACAAGCCGCAGCCCGGTGAGTGCATTGATTCTCCAACGTCTACCGACAACCTTATGGGTTGTTGGTTCTGCCTATATTATCGGGGCGCTGCTAGCTGTTCCTTTGGGGGTTATTTCCGCTCTCAAACGCAATTCAATTCTTGACACAATCGTCACAACTTTAGTATTTTTAGGATTTTCTTTACCGACATTTTTTACTGGTTTGCTTTTTATTATTATCTTTAGCGTACAGTTAAAATGGTTACCTTTTATCTATAATAGCACTCTGCAAATCACTGATTGGGAAAGCTTTATAGCGCAAATGAAACAGTCTATTATGCCTGTTTGTGTACTGACACTCTGGCAGACAGCTCTACTCATGCGCTTTGTGCGTTCGGAAGTCTTGGAAAAACTCCACCAAGACTATGTGCGTACTGCTTATGCTAAAGGATTGCCGACATTTGTCGTTATCAATCGTCACGTTTTGCGGAATGCATTAATTCCCGTCGTCACATTAGTGGCGTTAGATATCCCTAATATTTTCACAGGGGCTTTGGTGACAGAACAGGTTTTTCGTGTTCCTGGTATCGGTGCTTTATTGATTGAATCAATCTACCGCAATGATACACCAGTCGTGATGTCAATTACTTTTATCTATGCAATTTTGATTGTTATTTTTAATCTCGTTGCTGATATTCTCTATGCTTTATTAGATCCTCGAGTCAAGTACACGAAGTAGTGGGAATCTGAATAAGTTATGTTAAGGCGATCGCCAAACCAAACTCCAGAAGAACCGAAATTTTCAGTTTCTCCTGCAGCAGAAAATATCACTTCTGGACAAGGAACGCTTGCACAAGAAGCATGGCGCAAGTTTCGTCGCAACCGTCAGGCGGTGTTTGGTAGTGTGGTGCTACTGATAATAGTCTTAAGTGTTCTATTTGGTCCATTAATATACACCACTCCCATCAATAAAATTGACTTTGCCTTATCCTCCCATCCGCCTAGTTGGGAACATCCGTTTGGTACCAACGATTTAGGTCAAGATATATTAGCCAGAGTCTTGTACGGCGGACGGATATCAATTGCAGTGGGAATTTTTTCCATGTTGGTTGCTATCTTGCTGGGTACGTTCATCGGTTCAATTTCTGGTTTCTATGGCGGTTTGCTAGATATGATGTTGATGCGCTTAACCGACTTGTGTTTAGCTTTACCGCAACTACCACTGTTGCTACTAGTGATATTTTTGTTTCGTGATGCGATTAAGGCGAGCGCAGGTCAAGAACTAGGTATATTTGTGTTGGTCGTCCTGATTATTGGTGGACTCAACTGGATGAGTGTAGCCAGATTAGTCCGCTCTGGTTTTTTAACAGTAAGGGAAATGGAATTTGTCACAGCTGCGCGGGCGCTTGGCGCGAGTCCCCAACGACTGATTTGGACTCACATTCTGCCAAATGTTATCAGTCCCGTATTGGTTGCTGCTACGCTGTCGATAAGTAATGCAATTATTACCGAATCCACCCTCAGTTTTTTTGGTCTTGGTTTTCCACCAGACGTACCAACTTGGGGTCGAATGCTTTATGATGGACAGAATTTTTTGGAATTTGCTCCTTATATGGTTCTTTTCCCTGGTACAGCGATATTTCTCACAGTGTTAAGTATCAACTATATAGGTGATGGTTTAAGAGATGCTTTAGATCCAAGAATATCGTGAATGCTGCACCACGGTTGTTAGGCTACCACGTTAACAGAAAGATTAAGCTGTTCCACATTTAATTTGCATTTTAAACCGCTCCAGGCGCAGAGGAGCCAGTGCGTTGCGGAGCCAGTACTGCAGTCCTTGTTTCCCTCCGTAGGTATCTGGCGTTGGGGTTCCCCCGACGGTGCGACCTGGCGTGGCGCAGAGTAAGAGATAAAAGAGTTT
>JAAUSC010000153.1 GCA_012031965.1 Scytonema sp. RU_4_4 | reverse complement strand
CGGGATTTAATCAAATCCCATTCGGTATCTGAAATATCTGTGGGATAAGGCTTTCGACTCATGGCACTCGACTCAAATCGACGGCTGTCTTTTTTAAAATACCTGTCCTAGGGAATGATTGAGGTGCTCTTTATTTTTTATTTATAAACATCCTCTTAGAGATTTTATATTTATAGGCAGTTGGCTTGTTGTAAGCTATCAATAATTTTCTTGAATTACTCCCAAATTAAAAAATTTATGTTATCTAAGCATTAAACTAACGTGAGTTCGATGAACTAGAAGCTCTGAAAGACCTAGCTAGAAAAGGTTTTGGTAAATCGTAACTTCTAAAAGTTTGTGAGCTTATTGAGAATAAAGTCAGCAACTCAATAATTCTATTAACTATTAACTTTATTCTCAAGATTGATTGACATTTGCTTTGATGCTTAATTTCATAAGCCTTGCTATGTAAGGCTTTCAGCTTCTAAATACCGTCGAACTCACGTTAAACTATAGCAGACGGGGCGAAATGAGCAATTGACGCTGTTGGCGAATTCAATATAAAACAGCCCCAAACCGTTTGTGAAATTTGTTGAGCTAAAGCTTCCCAAGAAAAGTTAACAGTAAAGCTTGCCTCAAGAGCATCAAACCCCTAAGGCAAGCAACCCTCTAATTCTTTTTTTCCTCTGCGCTCTTTGCGCCTTAGCGGTTCGTTAAAGCTGCTTCACCTCAGAAACCAACTTCCCAACCATATCCTTAGCGCTACCGAAGAGCATCGTCGTCTTATCCTTGTAGAACAAGTCATTATCTACACCAGCAAAACCCGCACTCATACCGCGCTTAATCACAATCGTCTGCTTCGCCCGATCCACTTCCAAGATAGGCATACCATAAATCGGGCTACTTGTATCACTCCGCGCCGCCGGATTCACCACGTCATTTGCCCCAATCACGAGCGCGACATCCGTCTGCTCAAACTGAGGATTGATATCATCCATATCGTGCAGCTGCTCGTAAGGCACATTCGCCTCTGCTAGCAACACATTCATATGTCCCGGCATTCTACCAGCAACGGGGTGAATTGCATACCTCACCTCAACACCCATGCGTTCTAGCTGATCTGCCAATTCACGTACGTTATGCTGCGCCTGCGCAACCGCCATCCCATAACCAGGAACAATCACCACAGAACGAGCATAACCCAACATCATCGCGCCTTCTTCGGGATCAATACTGCGGACAGTTTTATCAGTTGTACCTGTACTACCAGCAGCACCACCAGACGCCGCCGTACCAAAAGCACTGAACAGCACACTGAATAGAGAACGGTTCATCGCCTTACACATAATCTCAGTGAGGATGATCCCAGATGCTCCCACCAAAGCGCCAGCGATGATTAACATATTGTTCATCACCACGAAACCAGCAGCAGCCGCCGCTAACCCTGAAAACGAGTTTAACAGGGAAATCACCACAGGCATATCACCGCCACCGATGGGGATGACGAACATCACACCCAAAACTAGAGAAACAACAACAATCCCTAAGAAAACAGGTAGGCTGTGTGGTGAAATAATTAAATAAGCACTACCCGCAATAAAGGCAATCAGAAGCGAAAGGTTAAATGGTTGCTGCAAAGGAAATGTAATTGGGGAACCGCTCATAATACCTTGCAGTTTTGCAAAGGCAATAAAGCTTCCTGTGAAAGTGACACCACCAATTAACACATCCAGCAACATGGAGATGTTGGCGTCAAGAGGTATTGCTTCACCGTTTCCTAGCAACCGCCAAAATTCAGCAACCGCAACGAGTGCTGAAGCTGCACCTCCCAAGCCATTGAGCAAACCCACCATTTGGGGCATATCCGTCATTTGGACTTTGTATGCAGCGACTATACCAATCAAAGATCCGATAACCAACCCTACCAAAATCATCTCATAGTTCAACACATGCTGATCCAGCATTGTTGCCACAATAGCCAACAGCATCCCCACAGCTGCGACAAAATTACCTTGTCGTGCTGTCGCAGGTGATCCCAGTTGTTTCAAACCCAGAATGAATAAGGATGCAGCGACTAAATACGATAGCTGAATCCCAGTTGGTAAAAAGTCGCTCACGCCTTAATCTCCTTTTTCTTGAACATTTGCAACATCCGATCTGTGACGAGGAAACCACCCACAACGTTCACAGTTGCCAAGATCACAGCAATCAAACCGAGAATGACTGAAAGATTCCACTCTCTCGCACCAGAAGCCACGATCGCACCCAATACAGCAATTCCAGAAATGGCGTTGGAACCTGACATTAAG
Source organism: Scytonema sp. RU_4_4 (assembly GCA_012031965.1). Classification (GTDB taxonomy): domain Bacteria; phylum Cyanobacteriota; class Cyanobacteriia; order Cyanobacteriales; family Nostocaceae; genus Brasilonema. The sequence goes on along the minus strand of JAAUSC010000153.1, from coordinate 14,422 downwards.
GGTGTGTGGAGGGTTGGTGGAACTTTGTTGATCACTTCAAATCCTGTAAAGGATGCCAAAACAAACACAAACAAAGCAGCGATTAATGCTTCTGTCATCGATAAAAAACTCCTTTTTGAAGAGAACCGCAGATGATTAGTTTTTATCAGCGTCGAGGGTGCGTGCATCTGCGGTTAACATTTCAGCAGCCCCTAGCTAACTGTAGTGAAAGCTTGTAACGCTTCTCGCACTCTTTGGTTGTGAATTTCGCCAGCGTGGGTAATACAAGCCGCATCAATGATATCGTCAGCAAAGTTGACATTTAAAGCATTGTCTTTAATCAACAGTTGCATCAACGACGACAAATTCTTGGAATAAAGTTGGCTGGCGTGGACTGGCATTGATGATGGTAAGTTGATGGGACCGATGATAGTGACGCCATTCCACACAATATCTTTGCCGGGATCAGTACAAGCGCAGTTCCCACCCTGTTCAGCAGCGAGATCCACAACCACTGAACCTGGTTTCATCTGCGCTACCATCTCTTGAGTGACTAAAAGAGGTGCTTTTTTCCCTGGAACTTGGGCTGTGGTAATCACCACATCAGCATTCTTGACGTGTTCGGTAACCACTTCTTGAGTACGCTGTTTACTCACTTCAGAAATTTCTTTAGCGTAGCCTCCAGCGGTGGTTGTTTCTTCTTCTAGTTTGACTTCGACGAATTTTGCCCCTAAACTCTGGACTTCTTCTTTGACGGCGGGACGAATATCAAAGGCTTCGACGATTGCTCCCAAGCGTCTGGCGGTGGCGATCGCCTGCAAGCCAGCAACACCAGCCCCCATAATAAACACTTTCGCGGGGGCGATTGTACCAGCCGCTGTTGTCAACATGGGGAAATATTTTGGTAATGCTGCTGCACCAATCAGCACTGCTTTATAACCTGCAATTGATGCTTGCGACGATAAAGCATCCATGCTTTGCGCCCGAGTTGTGCGGGGGATCATCTCCATACTGATCGCAGTTACCTTACGTTCTACCAATCGCCGCGCTATTGATGGATTCCCTAAAGGGTTCAGAAAGCTAATGAGCACAGCTCCTTCCTTGAGCAAGTCAACTTCTGAGCGTCCATCTTCTCGCTCTTGAGGTGGGCTAACCTTAAGTAGAATATCTGCTTCACCCCATAATGTGGCGGTATCAGTGATCACTTTCGCGCCTGCTGCTTCATAAGCAGCATCAGAAAAGAAAGCCCGCTCACCTGCACCAGTTTCTACCCACATTTCTACACCTTGTTTTACCAATCGGGCAACGGTGTCAGGAATGAGAGCAACTCGACGCTCACAGACTTCAATTTCTTTGGCAACTGCTATTCTCATGCAATCTCCTTGAAGATAAATACCTATTTTTTCGCAAGCTGTGAAATTTTTTTTAAGAGCCAGTAGGTACATTTATCGTGCATGGGCAGCAGCTATTGGCAGTTGCTTTGCCCAGTCAACTTTACCTTCGCTCTCAAACTCGACAATGACCTACGCAAAGCCCTAACTCAATTTGTTTGTTTCTTGCAGGGTTTCAAGATTCCCATGTATTTGCAAAGATGGTCGTCTATTGCACATCCTATGTCAATCCCTAAATTTTGCTTCTCTGTCTTTAACTTCTTTTAGGAATTGAAGAATTTTTTCCTATTTCTTTTACATATTGCAATATTAGTCGAATTCTCAAAAACTATCCCCAAATAATTTTAGTAAACCCTGATTTGAGTACAACTTGTTTTAGCCAATATAGCCCAATTTCACGACTTGTATCATTATGAAATGATTCAACTTTTATAACAAATTATATATATCTATACATATTTAGTAACAAATTCAAATTTCAACCGTGTTTTCAGTCATTTTGAATGACAGCGCTTATTCTTATGATTAGACCACAAATCGTAGGGGAGCCAGTGCGTTGGAGAGCCAGTACTTGATGAGGGGAGCCAGTGCGGACGCCACATGCTTCCCGTAAGGGTAGCATCTGGTGAGACCAGCGCTGCAGGAGGGTCTCCCTCCGTAGGCGACTGGCTCCCTTCGCAGCGAGACCGGAGGTCTTCCCCGATAGCCGTAAGGCGTGGCGTCAGCCATAGGGCGTTGGGCATTGCCACCAAAAGCCGATGTGATAGACATTTGAGATATTGGTGAGCAATGCCCACCAGATCTGAAAACCGCTGTCATAAAAAATTTTCTAATACACTTAGCATTTTATATACCTTAAATCAATACTTATTCGGAAAATACTGATGAAGACACTTTATATAAGCAATTTACGTCTTAAATTAATATCTAAAATGTTCAGTAGTAAAGTTTAGTTACGAACGTTTAGTCCTAGTTATTTAGACAAAAGACCTATTTCTGCCTCAGGAGCTTAACCATGCGACGTTTACTTTCTACTTTAGCTGTGACTGGCTTTTTGCTAGCTGGGATACCAGCCATAAGCTGGGCACAAACTTTGCCAGGGTTGACGCTATTTAGCGGTGTCAAAGGCGAAAATCAGCTACCGTTCCGATTAGATTTTGGTGGTCAAAGCAATGGCTGGGATAGATACCGGCTGAAAATTTCTAGCAAAAAGTTGAAAACAGCAGTTGCTCAATTTGTCATTTCTTATCCTGAGTACTACAAAGGAACCTTTGATCCCAAGCAAATTGAAGTCAAGGTTAGGGGCAAAAAGGTTCCTGTATCGGAGGTGAAGTGGAATAAAGAAAATCACGTCATTGAAATTTATCCTCAAGAAGCAGTACCAGCAGGTAGCAGTGTTGAGTTAGTTTTCTCTAACGTGAAAAACCCAGCTTCTGGAGGAATGTTCTATTTTAACTGCTCAATTCAGTCTCCTGGCGATGTGCCGTTAGCGCGTTACATCGGCACATGGATCATTAGCATTAGTTAAGCCGTAAGCAACCCCAAAAGCCAGAAGTCAGAATTGGTGAATGTCATCAAAAGGGGTCACTAATCCTCTTTTGATTGCTTCTGCCCTTCGGATTTCCTCTGGGAACCTCCCTTTGGGCAAACCCGAAGGGCTCTGGACTCACCAATGGCGCAGTGACTCCAAAAGCTGAGCTGGTTTGCAAGGAAAAGAGAAACCATGTGATACAATAGTCAATTGTGACTTTTTTTATAATAATTGTCTTAAGAGGATAAAAACATGAAGAGAACGCTGGAAGGGACTTCCCGCAAAAGAAAAAGAACCTCTGGTTTTCGCGCTCGGATGCGAACTTCAAATGGTCAAAACGTCATCAAGGCAAGAAGAAGGAAGGGACGCTACCGTTTGAGCGTTTAGGGCATAGGAAGCAATCATAGTAACTGTGGCATTGCCCAAGGTAAATCGGCTAAAATCCCGAAGAGATTTCCAGGCAGTTTTCCGGGAAGGAACCCGTCGTCATGCTTCACATCTAACATTGAGAGCCTTACGACCTTCACCTTCCTCTAAGCCTTCTTGTGATACGGTTCCGCAAAGTGTAAAAACACAAAGCACAAAACAGATAACTCCAGCCCAAATAGGAATTTCGATCAGCACAAAGGTTAGCAAACGAGCAGTTGTTCGTAACCGTCTCAAACGGCAAATTGCAGCAGCTTTTTATCAGTTGTTGCCCAAGATATCACCAGGATGGCGGCTTGTGGTCATTGTGAAACCAACAGCAGCAGATATAAAGTGCGTAACCCAACAATTTCTGCAAGAATTAGAGCAGTTATTGGAACAAGCCGAGGTGTTCAATGGGCATTCGTGAAGAAGTATATTATGAGGGTGCTCCCCATATTGGGGATTTAATCACGAACATTTTGATTGGACTAACTATTGTTGGTCTTCCATTGACAGTTGGGGCGATCGTCAGGGCATTGTGGTTGCGTTTCCGTATCACGGATCGCAGGATCTCCGTGATGGGTGGTTGGATGGGACGTTCTCGCAGCGACATCATTTACTCAGAAATTGTCAAAATGGCTAAAATTCCCCGTGGTATTGGCTTGTGGGGAGATATGGTTATAACCCTCAGAGACGGTAGCCGTCTGGAACTACGAGCACTTCCCAAGTTTCGGGAAATTTATGACTACATAGAAGAAAAAGTCATTGCTAAAAACCCAAGCTACGTGGGCGCGAAGAAGTGATGAGGGAGATAAGGGGGATGAGGAAGAGTCTTCTGATTTTGAATTTTGTTAGCGCAGCGGGACGCAGTTCATTTTGAATTGTCTTCTCCCCTGCTCCCTCATCTCCTGTGATCTCATACTAATGTGCGGCTATCCGTAGTACGATGCTAGTCGCAATCTAAATCATGATTTAGATAAATTAGATTAAGTCAATTTACAGTATCTCAGGTTGAATTCAAAATAATGGATTTTGGTATCGGGTTTCTCTCGAACAACGTGATGCTGCCAATCATAGACTTGTTCTATAGCATTGTGCCTAGCTATGGATTGGCAATCGTGGCATTGACATTAATAATCCGCTTCGCGCTCTATCCCCTGAGTGCTGGTTCAATTCGCAATATGCGACGGATGCGGATTGTGCAACCTCTGATGAACAAGCGGATGCAAGAAATTAAGGAGCGATTTAAAGACGATCCGCAAAAGCAGCAAGAAGAAATGATGAACGTCCAAAAAGAATTTGGCAACCCGCTTGCAGGTTGTTTACCACTGCTGCTACAAATGCCAGTTTTACTGGCACTGTTTGCTACTTTGCGGGGTTCACCGTTTGCTGGGGTGAACTATAGCGTTAATCTGCAAATCTTTCCTAATGAACAAATCGAAAGAATTCAACCGCAAGCCTTTGCCACTCCCCCACAAAATATCTATGTTTCCGAAGGGGAACACATTAAGGTCAGTGCTATCCTTCCCGGAGGTAGCAAATTAGCGGTCGGAGAAAATACAAAGATAGAATATCAAACTCTCGAAGGCAAACCCTTTGCGTCAGTTTTAACAGAACACCCCAGTAGTCAACTCACTCCTCAATGGAAAGTGATAAAAGGGGAGGAACGGATAAAAATTGATGCTGAGGGTAACATAGAAGCCTTGCAGCCTGGGGACGTCACCATCCAGGGAACAATTCCGGGACTAGCAGCAAATCAAGGATTTCTCTTTATCGATGCCTTAGGTAGAGTTGGTGCAATTGATCCAGATGGCACTGTTCACTGGGATATTGTCGCCATGGTCATTCTGTTTGGTATTACCCTTTACGTCAGCCAGATTCTTTCTGGGCAAAATACCACTAATGCCAACCCGCAGCAAGATACTGTCAACAAAATCACTCCGATCATCTTCTCTGGGATGTTTTTGTTCTTCCCCCTACCAGCTGGGGTGCTGATGTATATGGTGATTGGTAATATTTTCCAGACACTACAAACCTATATTCTCACGCGTGAACCCCTGTCAGAGGAACTACAAAAAATTGTAGATACTCAGCAGAAGGAAGAAGAGAGCGCAAAACAAAAAACGCTACCGTTTGAACCAAAAAGTTCTAAGAAAAAGACTACAGGCTAATGATGACAGACAGTCGAATGAAACGAGGTCAGGAGTGGTTGAAAACACTGCTGCAACTTAGCGGACTATCTGTTGATATTGAAGGTGAGAAAGAAACAACCCTCACTCAAGACGAGGAATCCCCAGAACAGGATAGTTACTGGTTGACGATTGATGAAACGAACCTATCACCGGAACAAATCGAAATTTTCACTGGTCCGGATGGTTCAGTGCTAGATGCGATTCAGTATCTAGCAAATTCTATTCTCAACTTGAGTCAACAACAGGAGGAGCAAGCCTCTTACACTGTTGAGTTGAACGGCTACCGCATCAAGAGATACGCGGAAATTCGCGCAATAGCTGAAGCAGCCGCAGATCAAGTGCGTTCCTCTGGTCAAGAAGTAGAAATCAAGTCACTCAGTTCTGCTGAACGCCGTCAAGTTCACACATTATTAAAGGAGTTTGGTGACTTAGAAACCTTCAGCCGAGGAAAAGAGCCACATCGTCACCTTGTTGTACGCGTTGCGTCAATGGAGTAACTGAGCAGTTAGTCGTTAAGAGTGAAGAGTGAGGAGTTAACACCAACAGTGACAACTCATCACTCATAACTCATGACTTTATCGTCAGACAAAAAAATTTTCCGAAATCCGAATTCAGCACTCATAAACTGATTGACACAAAAGCTAGACTGAAATATGTATTAACAGCTGCATCGCTGATGATACTCAGAGTTTGTCGTCGTGAGGATGTCTCACAAGTCCTATGGACGCAATTTATATTCCGCAGCTTACTAAAGCGCCGCAACAAACAGAAGAAATTCAAGTCAAAGAGTTTCTACCCGGTCTGGAAACTTTGACGCCAGTTCGCGGTCGCATCCGCGTGCAGCATCATGGTAATTATTTAGAAGTATCTAGTCAAGTAGAAACAATCATGACTTGTACTTGCAATCGGTGCTTGCAAAACTACAATCATCGTTTAACGGTTGATACTGAAGAAATTATCTGGCTAGATGAAGCCGCTAACGAAACAAATAACCTGCCTCTAGAACGGGAAATCGCTTTTGATGATTTAGTAGAAACTTTATCACCCGAAGGGTATTTTGATCCCACTGAGTGGCTGTACGAGCAAATGTGCTTGGAACTACCTCAGCGACAGTTGTGTGATGCTAATTGTTTGGGTATTCAACCAAGCGCCCAAAGCAAATCAGATAAGCAAGTTGACAGGCGTTGGGCTTCTTTGGAAGCTTTGAAAAAGCAATTTCCGGGAGTGTAGTTTGATAGGTTTGTAGTCGGCGCTTTAGCCCTAAAGCACGGGAGCATCCCAAATGTGTAAGTTATATCAAAGTCAGATGATTAGTCGTCCGCAGCGCTAACGCTGCGGACAAACACGTTTTTGCATGCATTGGGATGCTCCCCTAAAGCACTCACTACAAACTAGGCATATTGAATCTATTATTTAGGGCATTTAGGGTTGACTTTTGACGAATTGACAGGATATCATATATATGATGGAAAAGGTGTGCGCAGGCGAACTCGCTTCCTCTACAGTATTAGCGGTGCAGCAGCAACCACAGACAGAGAAAAATCATTAAGCCAAAAAAGAAGAAGAAAGCAAGTTTAACCCAACCTCGCTGAAACCACATTCCTAGCTTCTGTTTACAGAGGACAGAGAAACAGAGTTAATTTTGGCTATCTTATCTTGAGCGTATTTAAGAAAAGGTTCATAGTTGATGGCGGTGGCGAGTTCAGCAGCGCGATGTAAGGAGTCAACAGCGGCGTCTGGCTGTCCCATGTTTAATTGAACATCAGCGATGAAGTAGAGTAGATTACGGCATTGGCTATAGATATCGCCAATTTGAACGTAGAGGTTTTGAGCCTGTTGGAGATATTCTAGCCCTTGGGCTGGGTCATCTTGTAACTTGCCAAACTCTTGCAGTACGTTCGCCTCACCCAAGCGATCGCCTATTTCCCGGTAGAAAGCCAAAGCTTGTTCGTAACGTTGTAATGCTTCATCCCGACGATCAAGGAACTGCAAAACATCGCCGATGGCTCTTAAGGTGTTCGCCTCACCTAAGCGATCGCCTATTTCCCGGTAGATTTCTAGTGCTTGCTGATAACACTCGTCAGCTCGTTTCACCTCATTTTGAAGTTCAAAATACAAATCTCCCAACTTTTTCAAGCTATCAGCTAAATCAGCCTTTAACCCCAACTGTGTTTGCAACGCAATTGCTTTTTCATATGCCTCAATTGCCAATTGACGCTCTTGAGGGCTGTCATAACGTTGTTGATAAGCTTGCGCCAGACTGTCGTACAATGTTGCTAGTATGGGCGATTCCTTACCTTGAGCCTCAATTTGCTCAATGAGTCGTAATATTTCTTCCAGAGGTAAACCCCTAGTTTCCTTTGGTTCACTAGTTGATTCAGTTCTTGATACAGAGATATTTGCTCTTTCTTGTGGAGTAGACTCGCGGGTAAACCAAAACACTCCACCTCGCCAACTCCAAAAATCTGGTGCGCGTTCTGCCAAGCGAACTAATATTGATTCAGTTAACCACAGCACAATCGGAAAGCGAAACTGTCGCAGTGCTTCCCTTGTCCACTGTAAGTAGCCAAAAAACCTCTCTTGTTCTGATTTGGGAGCATCTAGCTTCACCGATAATAACTCGTCCACTCCCAACACTGTAATCACGGCGGGTTTCTCCTGCTGCAAGTCTGGCTCTGCTTCTACCAACTGCGCCAGTGCATAGCGTAAACTAGGATCTTGATTGCGTACTCGTATCCGATAGGTGAGAAACTCTTGCTCTGTGAGTTCTTTTTCGTATTGCCTAATAAGAATTTCGCGTAAATTGCGGTCATCGCAAACAGCAATCAGTAAGTTAAGAATACCTTGACTCGCTTCCAAGGCGACCATTAACTTGAGATAATTCCGTTGATTTTCCGCTTTGACATCAACTGTTGTCATTCTGCAATCAACTTCTTGCGCTTGAGTAGATCCACCACAATTGGATGCACGTCGTACCACAAATCATCATTTTCATATTCTAGTACGTACAGTCCATGCAGCAACGAGAGAAATTCCTCACTTTTGGCATCTTTTGGTGTAAGGTTTTTGTAAGTCGTTACTAATATGCTATACAAATTCTCACCCAAAGGACGAGCAAACTCATTTCGTAAATCTTTGATTGCTAATTGGAGAATTTCTTCGTTAATTTTAATATCAGTTCGCTCTGGTTCCGAACGAATCAGCAGCAAGCATTGAGAACAACATTCCCTAGCAATTCGCACCAACTCCCTCACCACGCCGCCACTTTTGAGGACAATTTGCCTTGCGGTTTCCGGTTCAATTAATTCCTCTGGAATGCGCTTTTTCAAAATTTCCAGAAACAAATTTACCAATTGTTCCTTTGGAAGTGCGTCTGTTTTGTGAATCTCGTCTGACTTAAAGAATTTACAGACTGCCATCAACAGAGGACGCGATACTATTGATTGTAAAACCGCGAGTAACTCATTGTTGCGAATTGCTGAAATAGGAATCGTAAAAACTATTCGGAACTTTGGTAAAAATAAAGAGTTGATATTGTTTTTGTAAATATCCTCAACCAAGCCTAAATCAAGTTTGTCCAAGTCATCAATAATTACCAAGACTTCTTTTTTCGTGTCAGCTTGAATGATAGAGGCGATTTCATCAGCTTTGCGAGCAAGTTCAGAAACTTTGCGCTCGTAAGTCTTTTTTATTTCTTCCCGAAATGTGGCTTCGTTTTTCAACTTAGCCGTAATCAGTTTGAGCCATTCACCACCCAATCCTATCTCAGATTTCAAGTCTTTGGTGACTGTCTCTGTCTGGGTGGTGGTAAACCATTCTCGTAAAGACTTTTCGGTTTCTTTGGATATTTGTACTCCGTTTTCAGTTGCTTTGGTGAGCAAAGTAAGAGCAATCGCATATAAAATGTTGACGTGATTCACGTCAGACATTTCTATCAAGTCAGCAACAGAAAAGAAAGCAACAAAATGTCCCTGTTGCGTCATCTTTTAGCAAATTTCGCCAGCAAAGTAGACTTGCCACAACCCCGATGTCCTGCAAAAATAATTTTACCGTTGGCAGGTGCATCTTCTACGGCTTGCTCTAAACGAGCAACTGTATCATTGGCAAAATCAACTCGAAACGCTTCAATCTGTCTTGCAGTTATGAGCGGAAAGAGTTCGAGAGACTGATAAGCTTTGCGAAACTTTTCCAGCAAAGATTTGTCCATATTGGGTGCTTCCTGTGATGCTTCGATAATCATACCCAAAGCTTGTCACTCTCAGAAGATGTTTGAGCGGTTCAAGCGGCTCTTGAGCAAGTCAGCGAGGCGGAGCCTCCCAATAGGGATTCCCAGTCAGAGACTGGGAACCAGGTAACGAGGTAAAAAAGGAGTGTTAGCCTGTTCACTGTTCACTGATAACTGTTCACTGATTGAATAAGTTGTTAGAACCATGACAACCCTTAACAATGAGAGAAAGAACTAACAACTAACCCTTAACATCTACTTATGAGCTTCCGTGACGAGTTTAAACTGCTGCTACGCGCCCGCTACCCTTTAATTTACATTCCAACTTACGAAGAGGAGCGAGTTGAAGGGGCTATCCGCGAAGAAGCAGCGAATCAGGGTAATCGCCCAGTGTATACTTGGGACTTTGTGGACGGTTACCAAGGTAATCCTAATGATGCAGGGTTTGGTCTGCGTAACCCTCTACAAGCTTTGGAATTTGTGGAAAAACTTCCAGCTTCCGCGCCTGCGGTATTTATTCTGCGAGATTACCATCGATTTTTAGAAGATGTGGCGATCGCCCGCAAACTCCGCAACCTCGCCCGACTCCTCAAATCCCAACCAAAAAATATCGTGTTGCTGTCGCCCAAAATTGCTATTCCTGACGACTTAACGGAAGTTCTGACAGTCCTTGAATTTCCCTTACCCGCAGCACCCGAAATTAAAACAGAAGTGGAACGCTTATTGGCTGCAACTGGTCACTCCCTTCCTAGTAAAGTCTTAGATGACTTAGTGCGCTCCTGTCAAGGACTATCAATGGAACGCATTCGTCGGGTTTTGGCACGAGCGATCGCCACCCGTGGAGAATTGCAGCCAGAAGATGTCGATTTAGTTTTGGAAGAAAAACGCCAAACAATTCGTCAAACCCAAATCCTCGACTTTTACCCAGCCACTGAGCAAATTTCTGATATTGGCGGACTAGATAACCTCAAAGATTGGCTTTTGCGTCGGGGCGGCGCGTTTACCGAAAAAGCACGACAGTACGGATTACCGCACCCCCGTGGTTTGCTGTTGGTGGGAATTCAGGGGACAGGGAAATCATTAACCGCTAAGGCGATCGCCCATCACTGGCACTTACCTTTGTTGCGTCTGGATGTGGGAAGATTGTTTGGGGGTTTGGTGGGTGAATCAGAATCCCGCACGCGACAAATGATACAAGTAGCCGAAGCCCTTGCCCCTTGCATTTTGTGGATAGATGAGATAGACAAAGCCTTTTCCGGACTTGGTAGCAGAGGTGATGCGGGAACAACGAGTCGTGTTTTTGGTACATTTATTACCTGGCTTGCCGAAAAAACCTCACCCGTGTTTGTTGTTGCGACTGCGAATGACATTCAAGCACTACCGCCAGAAATGCTGCGAAAAGGACGGCTTGATGAAATTTTCTTCGTTGGTTTACCCAGCCAAGAAGAAAGAAAAGCAATTTTTAGTGTACATTTATCTCGACTGCGCGCCCATAACTTGAAAGATTACGAAATTGACAGATTAGCTTACGAAACACCTGATTTTTCTGGTGCAGAAATAGAGCAAACCTTGATTGAAGCGATGCACATCGGATTTAGCCAAAATAGGGACTTTACGACCGATGATATTTTAGAAGCTGCCAGTCAGATTATACCTCTAGCACGAACTGCCACCGAACAAATTCAGAAATTGCAAGAATGGGCTGCTGCTGGTAGAGCACGTCTGGCTTCCAAACACAATCCTTTGAGCGATAGCCCGTTTATGCCCAGAGGGTTTTCTGGAGGAAAACCCTCTCTCTGAGTTTCACTCAGAGCAAGATACCTCCGGTATCTTGGGCATAGGGCGCGCTACGCGATCGCATTCAACGCCAGCTCCAATAATGAGCTATAAACTTATGAATTATGAACACTCAAAATTTTCATAATTCATAATTTATAATTCATAAATTTGTAGTGTGAGGTTGCCATTATGGTGATTGTTAACGTACTAAAATATACACTTGGGATTTTATTGGCGATCGCTATTTTAGCCGGCGGCGGAATTGCTACTGGTCTGTATTTGATGAATCGAACTTCTATACTTCCCACCAAACCGATTTTTGCCAATGATAGCTCTTCTGTCAAAGGGCAAAATCCAAAAGCAACCGTGGTTAAAGGAGCTAAAGAAACCTCTACACCTAAAGCTAAGGGTGAAGCTTCACCTAAACCAACTCCCAAGCCTACGCCATCTCCAAAAGCTGCTGAATCTCCAAAGTCATTACCACCGGGAGCTTATCAAGCGCGTGTGACTTGGAATCAAGGCTTGATTTTGCGAGCAGAACCAAACCAAGATGCTGAACGTATTGGTGGGATTGGGTTTAATGCAAGAGTCATTGTTTTGGAACAAAGCGACGATAATGTCTGGCAAAAAATTCGTATCGAAGGTGATGAAAGCAAACAAGAAGGTTGGGTAAAAGCAGGTAACACCCAAAAAGTTGACGAGGAAGATTCACAGCAGACAGAAACAGAATAGGAACAGTTTCTAACCCTACGTATCTTTTAAAAAATCAAACCGGATTCCCATACATCATGAAAGTATCAACTGATATAAGTTGTTTTTAAAAACCTTAGTGGATAGAGTTCTAGCGGTTGTTCATCTGCGTGCATGTGCGTATATCTGCGGTTTATTAATTCTTTTAATGTATTGAAAAGTACTATCGTTGATAGAGGCGCTGATAGAAGCGATCGCGGCGGGCACTCCGTGCCATCGCACAAAGCGCCCACCCCTATGGAACAATAATCTATACGGAAGCTCTCAACTGTTCCTCAGAAACCCAAGCACCATGAAACCCATATGGGACTCGCTGGGGAATAATCACTCGTGCGACTGGTTCACCTGTCATATCCTGAGCACTAATCACCACAAGTTCAGAAGTTTTTTCTGCAGTGTCGTAAACAAAAGTCACAAGCCAACCATCATCCTCTGCTTTTGCACCAGGACGCGGTACAAAGACAGGTTCACCACCATAACGTCCCCGGACATATTCATGGGTTTGCGATCGCCCAGTGCTGAAGTCGTACTTAATAATACCATCGAACAAAGGCATGGGACTCTTCGCCATTCTCCCAGTGTATCCATATCGCGTCTTTTGCCCCAACAAATTCTCATTAACACGGGGAAATTCAGAAGGGACATCATCCAGCATCTCTTCACTCGCCTTACCCGTACTCAAATTAAATCGCCACCGATATAGACGGGGGATATCTGCTTCGGGATCAGGTTGTGAGTCTGGCGAACCTAAGACAGTAGTAGAATTCATGCGACAAGCAATCAGCACTACCTCGTCTCCTTCCTCATAAGCATTGAGGGTGTGGAAGATGTAGCAAGCGGGAGTCTCAAACCAGCGAATATTACTATTATTGCCATAACGCGGAACAATACCAAAGCGACTCGGTTTATCGCGCTCAAACTTCATCTCAACCCATTTTTTGCTTTTCGTATTGAAAGTCAGCGGCAAATCCATGAAAATTGTGTAATCTTCAGTGATGGCAAAATCATGCATCATCACTGCTGTTGGTATGTCAATAGGTTCTGTCTGCAAAAGTTCGCCTTGTGCTGAAACCACACCATATTGCAGATACGGCTGTGTGAAACCGTAACCAAAAAACATCATCTCACCCGTGACTGGATCTACCTTAGGATGAGCTGTCATTGCTGAAACAAGCTTATCGTTGTAAGTATGTTCACCAATAGTCTTTAACTCAGGAAGCTTGATAGCGTGAGGCGCACCTCCTTCCCACAAGGCTAACAGTTGACCAGCGTGCCACACAAGAGCAGTGTTAGCCCTATTCTTGCTTTGTTTGTGGGGCTTGTCCTTTGGTGGCGGTTCTAGTAACCCACTCCAGAGAGGTTTACCCGCTTCGTTCTCGATTTTCCATCCTTTTGTCCGCACATAGCGATTACGATAGGCAGCTCTACCGTTGCTGATTCGCACCGCATGCAACATTCCATCACCATCAAACCAATGGTACTGCCCAATGGGTGTCCATTGGGGATTGGGACCATTCCGCACAAACATTCCTGATAAGTCGGGAGGTAATTCACCGATGACTTTTAGGGTATTTGTGGAGATTTCCTCTTGCACTGGCGCAAAGTTACCATCAAGAAAAGGATTGACTTGTGTTGTTGCCATAAATTCCTGTCCCAAGTGTAAATGAATATGTTATCGGCACTTCATCATATAAGCCATCGCCTTTAATATAGATAACAATTACAAAGACTTGAAACAAAGAAGAATTTGTAGGGATATCAGTACGAACTGGTGTGGAGACAAAGAAATGACTCTTGAGTAGAACTAGGGGGATAGGGGTATGGGGGTGTGAGGGTGTAAGGAAGAGAAGGAAAAACAATAAATCGTCAATCAAAAATTTCCCCCTATACCCCTACACCCTCACACCCTTATACCCTGCCCGTAGGGCATTGACTAATGACTAGTGACCAATCTAAAATCCCAATTGGTATTGAAATCAATGAGTCTAACTCTTTATTTCCTCCGTCACGGACAGACAGAATGCAGCCGTCATAATTTTTTCTGTGGTTCAATAGACCCAGAACTGACCACAGATGGCTTGGAGATGGCAAAAGCTTTTGGTACTGCATACAGTTCTATACCCTGGACGGCAATTTTTGTAGTCCAATGACACGAACCATAGCGACA
>JAAUSC010000377.1 GCA_012031965.1 Scytonema sp. RU_4_4 | reverse complement strand
TATGTCATTGCGAGTGGAACGAAGTGAAACGACGCAATCGCCGGGTTTTTGGGATTGCTTCCCTATGCCTAACGGCACGCTGCGCGAACGGTCGCAATGACGGTTATTTGAACGGACATGATATCATCTCCTCTTTTTACAATACTTGCAACTCAAATCCAGGTAATACATCTTCTCCAGAAAGAATTGTTGGCATTTGAATAACTTCTACAACTTTTCCTGGTCGGTAAATTTCCACTCTTGCATCTTGAGGATTAATCAACCAACCCAAACGCAATCCATTTTCTTTGTATTCCTTCATTTTCGCTTGGATCGATGCAAGCCGATCTGTTTCGGAACGCAATTCAATCACAAAGTCGGGTACAAGTGGCGGAAATTTTTTTCGCTGTTCTAGTGTTAAAGCTTCCCACCGTTCCAACTTTACCCAAGCCACATCAGGGGAACGTTTTGCACCATTTGGAAGTATAAAGATAGTTGAAGAACTAAAAACTTTGCCTAATTTGGTTTGACGATTCCAATTATTCAAGTCTGTAATGAGATCTGCTTCTTGATTTCCACTTTCTCCTCCTACTGGTGGCACAATTATTAATTCTCCTGCTGCATTCATTTCTAGGCTTAAATCGCTGTTGGCGATACACAATTGATAAAATTGCTCATCGGTTAAATGAGCAATCGGCTCTAGATTTAGCACAACAGTATTCATGAAAACTTTCCTTGTGCCTTTGTTGCTAACATCAGTTATCTTTAGTTAAAAGTTTAGCAGAAGAATCTTTCCAATCTGGCTTGCGCCAACACGCACAAGCTTTCCCTTTGCACCAGAGGCGTCTGTTGCTCCTTTGCCATTGTCCTCAACAACCCAACTACACCACTAATGTGATTCTGCTTACCTCTTTTCTTTCCATTCTTACGGATATGGAACGACCCACAACGCGGACATTCCATCCAGTTTGACCTCAATTCATACCGCTATTATGCAACGCCGTTTTTGACGGGTTCTCAACCAATCCCAATACGGTTTGTTTCAAGGTTACCGTCGTCAATTGAGTGTGGCTATATGAACTAAGACAGTTCATATAGCCAAGAAAAGCTTGTTTCATTAACTGCATTTCAGTTTGTCAATAACGATTACTGATGGCTACCACTCCATTGTGCCATCAAACGAAATGCCCAGATGCTTAACGCAACTCCGATTATAAGTCCTAACCATGATCCCCAGAAAGGAACAGCAACCGTCCCAATCTGAAGCGACCAGTGGTTCAGGAGCCTGAAAATATGTAACATAGCAGCTAAAGCAAAAATAACTGCTGAAACCAGGAGATATGCTTTTTCACTCATTTCTAAATCCTCCCTTATTCCCTGGTCAGGATTACTTTTTCCTGAGTCCGGATGACAGGTACATGATCGAGACTCATACCCTGATCTTGTACCAAGCCATAAGGATATTGCCTGAAAATAGTCATCTTTGCAACAAATAGTAATCTCTATGAGATGACTTGTAATGGATCAACAACAATCCTGCTTAGAGCTTAACCGAACCGTAAACCGTATTGGGGTCACTTCTGCAAAACTTCTGGGCAACATACGGGCGATGCGGAAGCCGCCGCCCAAAGGGATCCGCTACGCGCGCGATCGCTCTTGCTTGTCTTAACAATCTCCAGTTATCCCCTAGGGCTTCCCAGAGGGTAGAGACACATGCACACAGATAATTCATCTGTGTTAATCTGTGTGCATCTGTGGTTCCAAATCTTGGATTATCCTTTTGCAAAAGGACTATTAATGATTGACTAAATAACTAGTGATCAATGAATAAAACATGGTTTCGGATTGGCATGGCGGGTGTATTTTTGCTGTCACTCGCCTTACGATTTTGGGGACTAGGGCGATTTAATACCTTTGTTTTTGATGAGGTTTACTACGCTAGATTTGGAAATGACTACCTTACCCATACACCATTTTTTGACGGTCATCCACCACTAGGTAAATATATGATTGCATTGGGGATTTGGATTAGTAATCATATCCCCTTTTGGCAAGATGAGGTGAATGGGTTTACTGGTTCGGTCATGTCACCCGTCAGTTATCGTTGGATGAATGCCTTTTCTGGTTCATTTATTCCTATAATTATCGCCGCCATTGCCTATCAGATAAGTTATCGTCGTGGCTTTGCTTTACTGGCTGGTTTGTTCACAGCTTGTGACGGCATATTTCTTGTAGAATCTCGCTATGCCCTCATCAACCAATACATTGTCATCTTTGGGTTACTGGGACAGTTGTTTTTATTATTAGCACTAGCAAAACAAAGACAACAACGCAATTTCTGGTTAATATTTTCTGGTATAGCTTTTGGTGCATCAATGGCTACAAAGTGGAATGGTTTGTGGTTTTTGCTAGGGACATATCTCCTCTGGATATTAGCTTGGTTCATTAGTTGGTGGCAATCTTTTAGCTTTTTTGGTAACGAAAATTCCCCTCAACTTCAACAGGAATTTATTTCTCATCCGACCTATCCAATCAGTGGGAAAAAAGGTAGTCAAAAAAGTTTTTCCTTATCTTCATTACGCCTGCCTACCTCTGGTTTATCAAGGATAAGAATATATAAAATATATCCTTACAACGCAAGTTTAGAGACTTATAGCAAGAGTGAACAGGTTAATCTAACGCCATTGCAAAATTTAACTCAATTGAATCTTATTCACATAATTATTTATTTAGGTTTTATTCCTTTAACAGTTTACAGTTTGCTCTGGATTCCGCACTTACTATTAGATACAAGATATGGATTTATAGAAGTACACAGGCAAATTTTGCTGTTTCATGAACGTCTTGGTGGTAATACTCCCAAAGTGCATCCTTACTGCGCTGCTTGGTATAAATGGCCCTTGATGACTCGACCAATGGCGTATTTTTACCAAACAGCACAAAGTCCTAATGAACCACCACCTGTCATGGGACCTCCTTTGCCTTCCGGTGTTGGGAAAATTATTTATGATGTCCATGCAATGGGCAATCCTTTTTTGTGGTGGTTTGGCGTTGCAGCGCTTTTGTTTTTTGTAGGAATGTTAGTGTGGCAATTCATCATTCCTCGGATAAAGAAAAAGTACTTGTCTCCTCCTACAAGACTTAGTGTTGATACTTGGATTGTCTTGTATTTAGTCATAAATTATGCTGCTAATTTACTGCCTTGGGTTGGAGTAAATCGTTGCGTTTTTATCTACCATTACATGACGGCTGTCGTATTTGCATTTTTAGCAATTGCTTGGCTTGTTGACCAGTGTTTACGCAGTTATCATGTTCAACTCCGTGCTCTTGGTGTGACGATTACTTTTATTATTGTGATAGCTTTTGTTTTTTGGATGCCTATTTATTTAGGTTTACCTCTTTCAAGTTTTGAATATAGACCACTGCGGATGTGGTTTAATTCTTGGATTTAGAATGGTTTCTGCTTTCTAGTACTTTACCACATTAATTTTGAGGGGTCGTGAGGGCTAGAAACCGGGTTTGGTGATAACCTGTCAAAACTTGTGTGATATCATGTCCGGATGAATACTTATAAAAAACGAAGAACCTCACCCCGCCCTCCGGGCACCCCTCTCCTTAATAAGGAGAGGGGATGGGGTGAGGTTTTTTATTGTAAGTAATTTACCGGACATGA
>JAAUSC010000018.1 GCA_012031965.1 Scytonema sp. RU_4_4 | reverse complement strand
TAACTTTCGTTCCCCTTGTATTCTGTATCCTTTGGCAATGAGCATAGCTACAACTAACTTGGGAACTTAGAAAATTATTAAAGTCGGATATGATACAAAATTCTGGCTCAAACGGATACATGTTCAAGAGAACAACATTTGATACGTTAAGTAACATATAAAACAAAAATTATCGTAAAAACACTGAAAAAATGAATGCATGGTTTCCAGTTCCGCAAACTATTTTGCCTGCCAAGTTTTACCGCCTCGTCATGGTAACTTTTGCAGCTACTTTAACACTCAATATCTGGGCAAATCCTTCTTGGGCTGCAGACCCCTTTCGCATGAAGGAGCCTCGTAACATTGGCAACAAAACAGAAGCAGCATTCAAAGCTATTTTCCAACAGGGAGACTATCAAGCTGCAGATCGTTACTTACAAGAAGCATTATCTAGAGAGCCAAATGAACCTTTAGCCTATGCGATGAAAGCATCTTTAGCATATACGAATAAAGATTGGGCAACACTAGACACTTACAGCAAAAAAACATCAGAAACTGCACAAAATTTAATATCCAGTGACTCCTTGCGCGGAAATTTGTACGCTGCTGTTGGTCTGTTTTTAGAGGGAGCAGTCATTCTACAACGTGAGGGAACAGTAAAGGGTGCGCCACAAGCTTTAAGTCGGCTGCAGCAAGTCTATCAACATTTGGACAAAGCCGAAGCAGTTTCTCCTAACGATCCAGAACTCAATTTACTCAAAGGATACATGGATTTGATGATTGCTGTGAATTTACCTTTTGCTAACCCAGAACAGGCTATTCAAAAGCTAGAAAAAAATGCTGCTCCTCAGTATCTGGCTAACCGGGGTATTGCCCTTGCTTACCGAGATTTAAAACAGTATTCTCAGGCACTAGACTATGCCAATCGTGCTTTAAAGATGACAACAGATAACCCAGAGTTGTATTATCTTAAGGCTCAAATCCTTCGGGAAAAAGCGAATAAGGAGAAAAACTCGCAACTCATGCAGGAGGCAATTAGTAATTTTGATACAGCCCTAACTAAGAGGTCTCAACTCCCACGTGATTTGGCAAGACAAATTGAGCGTGAACGACGTAAGGCTGTAGAAAGCCTGAAGTCAGGAGGATAAGGGGGATGAGGGGATAAAAAAATATTTTCTCTTCTTGCTTCCCTATCTTGCAATTCAGGGAAGTCTTACCCTCTGCACCTTCTACTCTTTTACAATGAAATTTGACAAAAAATGATCTAAATTTAGCCTCTATAAGGAAATGCTAGTAGAATTTCGCGAGATTGATCCTTTTGATTTATGGATTTGGTTGCAGTTCAGCACAATTCCTTCTGAGCAAGAAAAACAGTATGTAGAAGAGGTTTTCAATTCTTGGTTTTATTTGGGCAAGTTGGGTGCATTTAATGCCGAAAATCTCCAAGTACAGGAAACTGGACTAGATCTGAGCTACATGAATTACGACTCACAAGGATATGATAAAAGTCTGCTGGCGCTGATGCACAATATGGGTGAGTTTGAGTATGAGGGGACATGGGCGCGTTGCTGGTTTGATTTGGGAACTTCTGATGTGATCGCCCTCGATATTCTCATTAACGCTCTTCAGCAGCTCAGTGAAGAATATGTCACTATTGAGCAATTGTACATCGGCGGCGAAAATGAGGATTGGTCTGTTGAGGAGAGTGAAAGCCGTCCTTCGTTTCTTTACGATAACTAGCAACAAAAATGCATAAACCAGGGGAAATTCGTGTCATCGCTTTAGGACTTATTCGCGATAGTCAGTACGCAAAGCCTACCGTTAGCGGAGCGTGTCCGCAGGACATAGGCATACGTATCTTTGTTTCTGAGGGCTACGATCCAGTGAAGCAACAAACTTTTTACCGCGCAATGGGTGGTGGAGTAGATTTTGGTGAAACAAGTTTAGAAGCTCTCAAGCGGGAATTTCAAGAAGAAATCCAAGCAGAATTAACAAATATTCGTTACTTGGGTTGTTTGGAAAACATATTTATTTACAACGGTCAACCAGGTCACGAAATTATTCAACTTTTTGAAAGCGACTTTGTTGATCCCAAATTTTATGAAATTGAAAAGTTAGTTTTTTCTGAAGGTGAGCGACAGAAAACTGCTTTGTGGGTAGATATGAACCGTTTTCAGTCAAAAGAGTTTAGGTTGGTACCAGAGCAGTTTTTGGATTATTTGTAAAGTAGTCGTCATGAACTGCGTATAAGCTGTTGCGCTTTTAATTTGCATATTATTTTTGTTTAGTCAATCATTGAAACCCTCTTCCCTTCAGCATAGCTGCCTTCTGCCTTCTGCCTTGCTGTTGTGCATTTTGAATGCACAACAGCTTACCATCCACGCATGAAAATCCCTATTCCTTCTGCCACGGTAGTTGCAACAATGAGGGGCTTTGGGGTTCTGATGTCAGCACGTGTGCGCGTAGTGTGTGCGTACACGTACATATTACGCGAACGCTTGCTGCAGGCTTAGGACATAAAATTCTGCTCTCTTTCCTCTATGCTTTTTTTGAAAAAAAGTCAAGTTTAAAAATCAGAGAAAACTGCTAGATTTACAAAATCTTTATAAAATAAATTTTGTGTAAAAACTTTCTCCCTAAGCTAAAGTATTAAGGGATATGAGCTTCAATTATCGCTTCACTCATGGAATTATAGATAAATCTTTAAATAAGTAAGAAAATAAAGACAAAAAATCTCTCTTGAGAGGGTTGCATTATTTATCAAACTAACTTAATAATAAGTACTTTAAACAAAGTTGAGGAATAGTGGTTAGATAACCGTTTGTAAAAACATAGAACCTTGTCAGCGTGCAATTGATTTCTTCGAGCAAATTTCTATGGAAGTTCTTGCTAATTCATACAATTCTCTTATCCTTAAAGGAGATACAGAGCAATCCATGAGTAAGAATTTCAAATAGAAAAATGATTTGAGTAGTACAAGTGTCAGGGAGTTCAACTCTAATGATAGCAACCAACAATAAACTATTCCTGATCAAGCTAACCAACTTACAACAGACCCTTGGGTACTATTTTGTATGAAAAAAAACTCAGGAGAATCAGTATCTGATAAAATACATTTCACAGGATATAAACACTTGGAATCATGCTACATATAACTTGATCTGGATAATATAAGCGTGATAACCACACTTTGTATCTGAGAGCAAACCCTCAAAACTTCAATATCTACCGAGCTTTCGGCAGATATTGAAATTTTGAGGGCGATGATACACTCTTTTGCCCTATAATCTGCCTAAAAATTCTGTGTTTTGAGGGACACAACCATTATGTCTGCTAAGAAGACAGACGTACTACGAAATTGGTTGATAGTAATAACAGCGACATTTACTTTATCACCAATGGTATTTTTCATAACATTTTCCAACATGGAGGGGTTGTCAAATCAACAGAAAATAGAAAACAGAACTCAAGCATTATCAACAACTGCTATCTTTTTCTTAGGATTAGCAGTGATGGTTCATGCATACGTAGCAGCAAAACGATCCCAAGCTGTTCAAGAAAGTGCGATCGCAGCCCAAAAGCGCAATGAGATTGAAACAAAGAATGTCCATCTAGCCCAAGAAAGGCTGATTGCAGAACGCTTGATGACTGCAATTACTCAACTTGGGCATCAAAGTGTTGCAACACGGACAGGTGCAATCTATGCCTTGGAAAGAGTTGCTCAAGATTGTCCTCAACAATACTGGACAATCATAGAAATTCTGACAGCTTTTGTGCGAGAGAATCCTGCCGATAAGTCGCAAGAGAAAGAAACTCAACAGACACCAGTAAGAATTCCTACAGATGTTCAAGCAGCCTTGAGTGTCATCACCAGGCGTGATGCCGAAAAAGACCAACCAAATCAGAAAATTAATTTACGGTATGCTGAAATGAAGGGGGCAGACTTGTATAAAGCAAACCTGCAACAAGCAGATCTGCGAGGGGCTAACCTCTGTGAAGCCAATCTGCGGGAAGCCAACTTGTGTGAGGCAAATTTGGATGGTGCTAAACTTTCTGGGTCAATTCTCTATGAAGCCAACTTGCAATCAACCAATTTAACTGATGCTAATCTCTGTGGGGCAAACCTCAATTGTGCTTGGGTCTGTGAGGCAAACTTACGCGCAGCAAATCTTACAGGAGCAAGTCTGCGTGGAGCTAATCTACAGAGAGCCAATCTATATAAAGCCAATTTGCAAGGGTCTAATTTAAAAGTTGCTAACTTACAAGGGGCAAAGCTATTTTTAGCTAATTTGCAAGGAGCAAAGTTGGGTAAAGCCAACTTGCAAGGAACGGGTTTGATTGGAGCAAATTTGCAACAAGCAAACCTTAATGGAGCAAACCTGCAACAAGCAAATCTCAATGCAGCCAAATTACAACAGACAGAAGTCTTTTTTGCCAACCTTTCTGAAGCAAGCCTTAGAGAAACTGACCTGTGCAGAGCAAATCTCATGGGAACAAACCTACAAATGGCAATTCTCGATGAAGCAAACCTCTGTGGGGCAAACCTCATGGGAGCTAACCTTAATATGACAAACCTAAATCATGTCAAATTGGAAGGGGCAATTCTAACAGGAGTCAAAAACCTAAAACCGCATCAGATTACATTAGCAGAAGGTGATGTAACAACTCGCCTGCCAGAAAATGTTGAATCCCCAGCGGATTGGACAAAAATTAGTTAACTGACAGCAGGTTGGAAGCACAATTAGCTGCTTCATCATTCATTTGTATTTCATATTCAAACAGGGTGCGTCCCTACTTTTCAATATATCCAAAGCGACTGACCTAATTAAAGTCCTTTGCAGCTATCTATTACAGCACAAAATTGCCGTTGGGCGAAAGCGATAGAGCCAGGGCTGACTGTGGTAGTCGTGGGTAGTTGGAGTTCCTCAAAACTGCATAAGTTACTTTTACTTGCGCCTAGATAAATAATTTCACATATCTAAAATGAAATTTTAAATGCTCTATCTAAAGACAGTTTTTTTAGTTTGACTCTTGTGATAGAAATTTTTCTAATTATTTAATAGATATCTTTAAGTTTAAAAATAAAATTAACTTTTACAAGGTTTAAATTCTGTTGTTTGATTATAAATTCAAAATGATCAATCCCCATACCCCTACAGGAAATTCAAAATTCAAAATTACAAATTCAAAAATTTTGAGCTTTGAACTTTGAACTTTGAATTTTGAATTGGAGCGAAGCGATAGAGGTCACTCAACAGCGGTAGAACTCAAAGTCCTTGTCTCCCAAACGACCATATTATTATGAGTTGTCGTTGGTGCAGGTGGCTGGTGTAAGGCAATTAACTGTGCTAGAGTTTGTTTTAGCTGCGTACGAGGAACAATCTCATCGATAAAACCGTGCTTAAGCAAATCTTCTGCTGTTTGAAAGTCATCTGGTAGTTTTTCCCGTAAGGTTTGCTCAATCACTCGCCGACCAGCAAAACCAATCGTAGCCTTCGGTTCTGCCAAGATAATATCCCCCAACATGGCAAAACTAGCAGTCACACCACCCGTGGTGGGATTCGTCAAAACGGGAATGTATAGTAGTCGTGCTTCTTGATGACGCTGCAAAGCTGCAGAAATTTTCGCCATCTGCATGAGCGAAAGCATCCCTTCTTGCATCCTCGCTCCACCGGAAGTACAAACAATAACGACAGGATAACGTCGCTGAGTCGCTTGCTCAATCAAGCGAGTTAGTTTTTCTCCCACGACGGAACCCATACTTCCTCCCATGAACCGGAAGTCCATAGCGCCAAGAGCAATGGGTAAACCGTTTATTTTACCCAAACCAGTTTTAACAGCATCTACTAAACCTAGTTTGTCCTGCGTTTCCCGCAGGCGATCAATATAAGGTTTGCGATCGCGAAATTGCAGTGGATCGGTGGGACGCAAATGCTCATCCATCGGTCTCCAGGTGTTCATATCAATCAATTGACGGATGCGCTCATCGCTATCAACTCGATTATGATATCCACACTCAACACAGACCATTTGGTTTGCTCTCAGATCTTTGGTATATGTCAACACACCACAGTGAGAACATTTGTGCCACAATCCATCAGCAATTTCACGTTCTTGGCGTTCCAGGATAGTAGATCCTGATTTCCGTCGATTTGCAAACCAATCTAATAGAGACTTTAAACCGCGTGATTCTTCGTTGTTCGCCATTTGTATGTTATCTGAGTGGATAGTTATGTCGAAAATAGGTCAAGCTGCTTTGAGTTGTCTTAGTCTTTTGTCATGACTCCTTTGTCCATACTAAGGATTAATGACCCATTACTCATGACTACATATTCAAATTTGTCTTGTAAGCAAATCAGACCATATTTTGCATCTTTGGTTGCCAGCTTAACGAAAATACGTAAACCAATTCAAGTCTGTTGCTCGTCTTCTGGCAGACTTAAAAGTAGCAACGCAGTCCATTTGTCTTGTAAACGAACCTGCAAAGCTGCTGGAGTTCCAGCCCCCATATAGGATTTCACCCCCAAATCAATAATTTTTGTTGCTATATCATAAGAGGCAAGCAGTTGTTGCATCAATATCTGCTATGCCTTAGGGTACTTGTTGTTAAGAGAGTCATCCAAGTCATTCTTCAAGTTTGCCAGTCCCCACGGCGGAAAACCTGCCTGCAGGGCGCTTACTCACACGATGATATTATCAAAGGCTTAAAGGTAGATAGGGTGATGAGATTTACAATTATAATGTAGCGGGAAGTAGACAGAAACAGTTCAACTAATCGGTCAGGAGTCCCCCACTGTAATCTTCGATTCAGTGGTGGGGATGCCAGTCGCCTGCGGAGGGAAACCCACACTATACACTTCGTGTATAGTGTGGGTAGTTGACGGTGTCATCTGTGTTGTTCTTCTTCAGTGGGTTGAAAAAAATAATCGTAAATAAGAAGACAAAATAGCCTCGCCGCCAAATAGAGCAATCACTGCTCCTGAAGCGAGAAAAGGACCAAAAGGTATCTGTTGTCCCCATGTTTGAGGCAGTGCCATGCGACGACTGTGGCGCGATAGTATTATTGTGCCTCCACCTACGACCACTCCAACTAGACAAGCGAGAAAACTCGCAAGGAGCAAAGACTTCCATCCTAGCCATGCTCCCATCATGGCTGCTAATTTTGTGTCTCCTCCACCCATAGCAGTTTTTCCAAAGATAATTGAACCAATGATGGCGATCGCCTCAAACAGCCATAAGCCCAGTACTGCTCCTCCTATCGCCATTTTCAGATGATGTACCAATCCCACCCAACTAGACTCTGGTAAAAAACCATAAACCATTTGAAAAACAATTCCCGCTAACAAACCCGACTTAGTTAATGAGTCAGGTAGTGTCATTGTATCTAGGTCAATGAGCGATAGCGCTAATAACCAACTGCAAAACGCCCAATAGCCTACCGTAGAGAGCGAAAATTGAAAGATCCAAAAAACGAACAAAAAAAGAAAACCCGTTACCACTTCTACCACAGGGTAACGGATATAAATTTTTCTCTTGCAATAACGACAGCGCCCTCGTAACCATAGCCATGCCAACACTGGTACATTATCGTAGGGTTTGAGTTTGTTTAGGCAATGGGGACAGTAAGAAGGCGGAAAAAGAATCGACACCCCAGCTGGTAGCCGATAGACTATGACATTAATAAAGCTTCCAACAGATGTACCTAAAGCGAAGACTATGACACTTGCTTGGACTACGATCAAGATGTTCATTTGGTCACGAGTCATTTGCTTAAGGTTATAAGCTTAACTCATGACTCATGACTTAATATACATAGGATTCAATTTGATTCAATGAAATGAAACATTCTTCTGGTAAGAGAACTGGTTGATGAGTAAAAATGACCTTCCCTCGGTGATTAAACCGATTAATTGCGACTCCTGAAGCTTGCCCAGTCATTTCGGGATGTACCTCACAATAAGTGTGGTAGATTTGACCAGCAGCTCTGATGACGGCAGGATCAATCAAAGCTGGCTGATTTTTTTGATTGATATAGTTTTCTTGTCCTTGTTTTAAAGCGTACACCACGCGCTAAGTCTTGTTGTAGGTTTGTGTTAATAGTTTATCCGAAAAGTTTCAGCAAGGGTTGCCAATATTTTCAGTTTTAGCCTATGTATTCATTTTGCTTCGAGAACTTGGATAAGTGCTTTGCCCATAGCGCGACAACCTAAAAGGTTCATACCCTCAGACATGATATCTCCCGTGCGATCGCCTCTTTGTAACACTTGTAATACTCCTTGTTCAATATGATCTGCTGCGGTTGGTTCGTTTAAACCATAACGAAGCATCATCGCAGCACTCAAAACCTGTGCTAAAGGATTTGCCTTATCTTGACTTGCTATATCTGGCGCAGAACCGTGGACGGGTTCAAACACTCCTGGACCTGAAGCACCCAAACTTGCAGAGGGTAGCATCCCAATACTGCCAGTCAGCATAGCAGCTGCGTCTGAGAGAATATCACCAAACAAGTTTCCTGTAACAATAGTGTCGAACTGCTTAGGAGCGCGCAACAACTGCATGGCTGCATTATCTACATACATATGAGAGAGTTCCACATCCGGATACTCTTGGGCAAGTTTGGTGATGCGATCGCGCCACAGTTGAGAAACTTCCAACACATTTGATTTATCCACGGAACAGAGTTTCCCTCCGCGTTTTCGTGCGGCTTCAAACGCCACTCGCCCAATGCGCTCAATTTCTGATTCGGTGTAAGCCATTGTATTCACACCCCGCTTTTCACCAGTTTCTGTTTCAAAAATGCCTTTGGGCTTGCCAAAGTAAATTCCTCCGGTGAGCTCGCGTACCACCAAAATATCAACGCCTTGGACAACCTCTCGTTTTAAGGAAGAAGCATCAATTAACTGGGGGAATATTTTCGCAGGGCGCAAATTGGCAAATAATCCCAACCCTGCACGCAGTCCCAACAAACCCGCCTCAGGACGTAAATGGGATGGTAAAGAGTCCCATTTGTAACCGCCAATAGCTGCTAGTAACACAGCGTCACTGTTGCGACAGATATCCAAGCTGGCAGATGGTAGGGGTTCACCTGTTGCGTCAATGGCTGCACCACCGATGAGTGCTTCTTTAAATTCAAATTGAATGTTATACTTCTTCCCTACGACTTTCAGCACCTCTACCGCCACTGCCATAATTTCGGGTCCAATGCCATCGCCAGGGAGTAGGGTAATGCGGTAGTTCTGGGTCATAGTTCGTTTTAAAAGGGTGAATGTTTCATGTAGAAGTCCTTGCAGAATAAATATCATACATAGCAAATGCACTCATTGGAGCGCTTTTTATGACTTGGTGCATGAATTGAGTCAGCGATATGGATCAAAATCTGATAACGACTTGCATCAAAAAAACTTGAGATTTGATACATTTACTTTTGTTTACAAACAGCTTCTGACCAGAAATGCTTTGCTCCAGTACAGTACATCAGAAAAATTAAAAAAAAGTATTTATACGTAATTATTGAGTTATTTTCCTGTATGTTTGTTATGACAAATCAAGCAGAGAAAAATTTATGAATCTCAATGAGATTGGTCAGGTTGCAATCCAACTGTTAACCGAGTTCGGACTCAAAATTCTGGGTGCGATCATCTTATGGATCGTTGCTCAAAAATTGATTGACTTTGGATTGAAGCTGGTGCGGCGTGCTTTCAGAAGCCAGCAAATTGATGCGACCATCGTTAACTATCTTCTCAATATTATTGGCGTAACGCTGAGAATTGTTCTAATTGTTGCAATTCTTGGCTTTTTCGGGATTGAAACAACCTCCTTTGCAGCATTATTAGCAGCGGTTGGTATAGCTATTGGTGCTGCATGGGGTGGGTTACTGGCAAACTTTGCAGCCGGTGCGTTTTTAATTATCTTTCGACCGTTCAAAGTCGGTGATTTCGTAACAGCGGCGGGTGTCACAGGTACTGTTGTAGAAATTGGAATTTTTACAACTTCCATTAATACGCCCGATAATGTCATGACTATTATCGGCAATAACAAAATCTTTTCAGACAATATCCAAAACTTTTCAGCCAATTCTTACCGTCGGGTTGACCTTCTTGCCCAGCTTCACCATGATGTAGATCACAACAATGCCATCAGACTTTTAAAAGCCAAAATCAGCCAAATTCCCAACGTTCTCACAAATCCAGCACCAGATGTAGAAATTCTGGAATTCAACTTGGCGGGACCTGTATTAGCAGTACGTCCTTACACCAATAATGAGTCCTACTGGCAGGTGTATTTCGACACTAATAAAACTATCCGTGAAACTTTTGGTGAAGCAGGGTATCCAGTTCCCGAACACCGCTATGCAGTTAGTGGATCACCTCACATTGGTGGGATAAATTCCGGTATTCCAACGCCACCACTAGCGTATTAATACTGCGGTAAGAAATTGAAGAAGAACTCAGAACGCAGAACGCAGAACACAGAATGCAATTAGTTGACGCATTGTCCCCTCCAGAGACAGCCAGCCCTATAACTACGAGTACCCTACTACGCCGACAGATCAATCAAAACAAGGGAAGCTCCCAAGGGGAGCCGCTACGCTAAGGCTGTCTCTGGTACGTGTAAGACCCCGTGACGGTAGGACCACAGACACAATTGTAGACCACCAAAATCTTTGAAAAGGTCGGCGTTTCGCTGTTGGGCTGCGAACCAGAACTCTACAATTTATACTGAAATCTTGCTGATACCCAACTGTAACTATCGTTCTGGAGCGCGTAGCTCGGCGTAGCCCGTACTGGAGCGCACAGCGGGGCGCAGCCCGTACTTTATTTGGTCAAATTTTAAGCTTTAAAACGGTTTTTGAAAAACTCCCCTTCCGTACTGATCGACGAGGGGGATTATTTTTTATGAAAACTAGTTTCAATTTCCGAAACAAGCCTCACAAATACTGTAGCTAAAAGGTACGCTAATTATTATTCAATAGTCGTAAATATACAAACAGGGTGAATTACCAGACGCGCTAGATAGTGTCGTACGCGTCAAGATTTCAGTATATGTGACTGAATGCGACTCAAGTATCATTCTAAACCGTACTCCAGTAGCTATGACGAAAGAACTGGCAATTCGCACTTGTGGACTGACTAAACAATTTGACAAACACGTTGCCGTAAATGATATTGATTTAGAAATACAAGCAGGAGAAGTTTACGGACTCATTGGTCCTAATGGTGCTGGGAAAACGACTCTCATCCAGATGTTGGCTGCTGCTGAGGAACCAACGACGGGTGAGATTTATATTAATGGCGATCGCCTACTGCGCGACAAAAGCAACCCGACCCTTAAGCGTCGTCTAGGCTACTTACCTGACGACTATCCACTGTATGACGAACTGACAGTCTGGGATTACTTAGATTATTTTGCGCGTTTGTATCGGTTGCGGGAACCGCGCCGCACGCAACGCTTACACGAAGTTTTAGAACTCATACAACTGGGTCATAAACGCAATAGCCTCATTTCCACCCTATCGCGAGGAATGAAACAGCGTCTGTGTTTAGCGCGAACAATTATCCACGAACCCATTGTCTTGTTGCTAGATGAACCAGTTTCCGGATTAGATCCAATTGCGAGGATGCAGTTTCGCGAAATCATCAAAGTGTTGCAAGAAGCAGGGATGACAATATTGATTTCCTCCCACGTTCTTAGCGACTTAGCAGAACTGTGTACCTCGGTGGGAATTATGGAACTCGGCTTTTTGGTAGAAAGTGCATCGCTACAACAACTCTACCAACGTCTTGCTCGTCAGCAAATTGTCATATCGACTTTAGGTAAGTTCAACGAACTGTTAAGCGAGCTAAAAAATAATCCTCATGTACAAGAGTGGGAGATAATACCTACAAAAAACAGCGTGCAAGTCAATTTTTCTGGAAAACAGGAAGACTGTGCGAATTTGTTGCGATCGCTGATTCTGGCTGATATTCCTCTCACTGATTTTCATTGCACGCAAGAAGACCTAGAAACAATTTTCCTCAAACTAGGTCATAAGCAAACATCTTGATGAGTCATGAGTCATTAGTCATTAGTCATTAGTTACTAAAAGACGGACTTTGAGTCTCCAAAGTAGTTAACTTAATTGTGGAGTTTTTTCAAATGATAATCAACTTTATAGACAAACTGGGTGATTGGAATCCCCAATTATTCCGAGAACTGAAAGGACGTCTCAAAGGCTTTAACGTCGCAATTGCAGTTGTCATATCGCTAGTTGGTCAACTGGTACTATTCCTTTATCAATTGGGAAACTTGCCTGGTGAGAGACATTCACTCGTTGGAAAGTACTGTCGTCTTCGTTCATTTTATGAGCATGAGAGTAAGCAGTTACATCAACAATATAATATCCTTCACAGACAATTAGATAGTTATAGAAATACTCAACCGCAATTGCCTCATAAAATCCAAGAACTGAAATTAGAAATTGCACAAGTAAAGACACAACTATCTGACCAAAGTAACTATTTATCCAAGAATTTCTGCCCCACTGACCAACTTGATATGCAAATGTGGTGGCGTGACCACTGGGAATATATATTCCTCTCGTTGAGTGTCATTTTTCTTTTCACGTTGTTAGTTGCGGGCACCTATTTACTCATTAATAACTTAGCAACAGAAGAACGGCGCGGTACGCTGAATTTTATTCGCCTAAGCCCCCAGTCAGAAATCAGTATTTTGGCTGGTAAAATGTTGGGTGTTCCCATTTTAATTTATCTGCTTATTCTCACAGCAGTACCTCTACATTTCATTGCTGGGCGTGCTGCCAATATTGCCACAAGTTACATATTAAGCTTTTGGGTTGTCTTAGTTGCTTGCTGTATTTTCTTCTACAGTGCTGCACTACTATTTGGTTTATGGTGTCGTTGGTTTAGTGGTTTTCAACCTTGGTTGGGTAGTGGTGCTGTTTTACTCTTTTTGATACTGACGATGCAAATAGCGTCATCTAACTCATACTTAGATTATTCATCTGCTTGGTTTTGGCTGTTAAGTCCCTTTCACATGACACAGTTTTTGTTTCCAAATCTGTTCAACAACAGATACAGTTGGGAACTCATACAAAAAGTACAGTTTTTCTATCTTCCTGTAGGAACAAATGTTGTCAGTGTGATTGGTTTGCATTTGTTGAATTACGGCTTATGGACTTACTGGATTTGGCAAGCACTGAAGCGTTGTTTCCGTAACCCAAATGTTACTATCTTTAGTAAGGGTCAAAGTTATTTTTTGGTTGCTTGTTTCCAAGTTGTTCTTTGGGGATTTACTCTACAATACAAGGAAAACTTTTGTCCTCCTTGCCTTCCAGGAAAAACTTGTGCTTGCTTTCACGATGTGAATGACCAAATTCAGCAAAATGTTATTTGCCTAGTCCTCTTCAATTTGGTCTTGTTGTTTGGTTTAATTGCAATTCTCTCACCTCACCGTCAAACTATACAAGATTGGGCAAGGTATCGACACCATAATCTTTTTAGTCATCAAACTAGTCATCAAACTAGTCATCGAAATTTTTGGAGAAATTCTTGGTTGCTGGATTTGATTTTAGGTGAAAAAAGTCCTTCACTTGTGACAATAGCGATTCATCTTGTGATGGTAACTATCCCATTAGTTGTTTGGATTTTACTAGCACCTGTTTTGAATGTTCAACATACTAATAATCTCAATTGGCTGATTAACGATGTTGGTAGATTCAATGCCATTTTGGGTGTCGCTTTATTTCTGACCTTGATGATGATTTACGCTACCATAGCACAGAGAATGCTGTTGATGAAAACAACAAAGCGTTCTTTTTGGGCAATTGGCACTATTGGTACATTGATTTTTTTGCCACCTGTGATTTTAGGAATGCTTTTTGCTGACCATTCCAAATACTCTACTGTGTGGTTATTTTCAACTTTTCCTTGGGTTAGTCTGGAATACGCCTCGACGCCAACAATTGTTATGGCTTGGTTGGGAGAGTTCAGTATTTTGGTATTGTTAAACTTGCATCTGACAAAACAGGTGAGACTTGCAGGAGAATCTGCAACGAAAGCATTAATTAGTCACTCACCTGAATAACGCTTCTTAACTGTTTACTGAAATCTTGCACCAGGGTCAAAAACCGGGTTTCTTGAGCATGACACCACTTAAAAAAGCTTAATTTTTCGTTGAGAAACCCGGTTTTTTAGGTCTTGTTGAGAATGGTGAAAGTTTTCCAGCATCCTGATTACCTATCAAAATTTGTGTGGTGAACGACTTGTTAGCGCCGAAACTTTTGCCCAATACGTTGTAGAAGCTCGCGACTTCCTTCAGTACGCCAAATTTCAATGACTCGCGCCAATTTACCACGTTTGAACACGGTCGGTGTCATGAGTTTACGTATCTGTCGGTCAGGTGCGTACTCTGCTTCCAAGCAGTAGCGCCGGAGAGGTTCGACGACTTGTGACCAACTTAATGATTCTCGCAACGGTTCAAATGCTGAAGCCCAAGATGATTTGGGACGTTCTAGTATTTGTAGAATAGCCTGCGCTAATGCTTCTACATCCAAAGGTGGTACAGTTCTACCAACACCATACTCTTTTACCCACTCACTCGTGACATCTCCCTCACTCACAAGCACAGGTAAACGCGCCCAGAGATAATCTAGTACTCGTGTCCGAATGGAATAACGGGTTTCTATGTGTGGGGGATGAAGCGTGACACCGATATCGGCTTCACACAACAGTGCTTCTCGTTGTTCGTATGGTATCCACTCGTAAAAGAAAATGGTGCGGTCTTTCTCCCCAATCTCAGCAGCAAGAACTTGGGTTTGTTCCGCCATTTTATGTGGAGCAACCTGAGGGTTAGGATGACGCGTTCCTAAAAAAACCAGTCGTGCTTGTGGGTATTGAGCAATCACACGCGTCCAAGCTTTAACTAAGGTTAAGGGGTCTAGCCAGTCCCAAATACCGCCGCCCCACAGTACAATACGAGCATCTTCTGGAAATCCAGGATGTACACCGCGCAATGTAGGATTGGGACGGGGTTCTCGGTTAGGAAAGCCAATTCCGACAACATCAATCAAAGAACGCAGGCTGGTATCTTTAGCAAAATTGTGAGGGTTAATGCGTCCATTGGAAGCTAGTAAACCGATCCAGAAATCTCGTTGGCGATCGCTTCCACAAATGAAAAAATCACCTAAACGAGCTAGGCTGTTGGTCACGTCTACGGCGCGGTTGTTCAAGCTTTCCTGTGCGGCGATCGGCTTGTTGAGATGATAGTGTAAATTCTCTAGAATAAACGGATCATAAAGGTCAACGACAATGCGTTTCCGTGTCTGGTGCAAAAAGGGGAATTTTTCTACCATATAACCAGACACTAAGGTGATGTCATTGTTTTCTACCAGAACTTGCAAACTCTTCGGACGCTCATCCCAGTAACGCACCAATTTTATATTTGGAACTTCGAGAGTCGTTTGTGAGGGAATAGCGAGGGTGACATCCAACTCCTGACTAAGGACACGCGCTAATTCCAGATAACGCATCCCAGGACCTGCCATTTTAGTATCTACTACATCATTACTAACAATGAGTAAGTGTGGACGAGGTTTTATGTTTTCACTTTCAAGCATCAATTGAATTTTGATTGCAATGTTTCTTTTAGCTTAAACCACTGATTTCTCAGTTGCCAAAATTTACTTCTTTCCATGTAGTCAACTAAAGCTTTTAATCGTTCAATCTCTGCATCTTTGTGTTTTAACTCTGTATGTAATTGAGGATTTTCTATCGATTTTTTACTTAACTGTATTATATATTCCAACCTATTTTTCATCTTTTGACCAATAACTTTTGGGCTTAACCAAGACTTAATGTCTTCAGATGCTTTTGCACCTATCTGCTTAGCTTCTTCATAATTCTTATATACATGCCCCATTAAATATGCAGCATGGTCAATATCTGGTTCTGCCCATGTACTTCCCTTCTTGTAATGTGCATAATCTTCTGTTAGGCTCATGAAAGAAGACTTAACAGGAAAACTGTTACTTATATTCATGAAGTCTCTATTTCCTGAGTAGTCAGTGGCTATGACTGGTTTTCCATAGAACATTGCCTCAGCAATGGTTAAACCAAACCCTTCCGAACGATGTAGAGAGACGTAGCAATCACAATTGTAAATGAGTGCGTTAAGCTCGCATTTTAGCAAATATTTATCAATTAATTTAATATTATTAAAGCCTTTCGCTAAATCTTTTAGCTGCTTATGTTTTTCAGGAAAGTGTTTAGCATTAGAAAACTTGAGAACTAGTAAGACCTCATCATTTTTACCAAAAGCTTTCTGAAAAGCTTCAATAATTGCTATGGGATTTTTGCGTTCAAAGATGCTGTAAAAATCAAAGATAAAGAGGAAAATAAACTTATGTTCTGGTAGCCCCAGTTCTTGTTTGCTTGTTATAGGTTGTGGTAGTGAAATACTGTGCATAACCTTAATCACTGGGATAGGTGATACTGGTGCAATCGCCTCCACACTGTAACTGCTGGGAGTCCATATTTCATCAAAAAGATTGAATGCTCTTAGACATTCTTGAGGAAAATCTGGAAGTTCCCATACCCAATACCCAATATTATACTTATTTTCAAAATATTCAGGTTTGACGGAACTGATAAAAGTATTTATCATATCTGCATTCACCTGAATAATATTAATTGGATAAGGATTTTCGTTAGAGAAATTAGTATAAGTAGAATCTAATTTTCTATGACTTGTATGAAAAGTGCAATTATTAAGAACAAACGGAATATCTACTGCTTCAAGCGCTCTTATAGTTGCTCTGACACCTTCACCCAGACCGAATTCACTATTAACATAACCGGAAATGTTAACACCAACGTGAAAACTTGTGGCGTCGGTTGAAATTTCAGGTTCTGAGTGCATCGATTTTCTCCTTAAATTGCCAAATTATCTATTAGCGTTCCTTTCTATCCCTCTTTTGTCACATTCGTTAGAGAAAAATTTTAAACGAGCAGTCATTGAAAAAACTTTGGTTCATTCATCATAGAATGAAATTCATTTCTAACATGAAATATAATGTTTCCTATGTGAAGATGTTTTAAAATTAACTGTATTTATGTTTTTTACACATTTATATTGATTACTTCGTTATGATATAACGGTAACTTATCCACCATTTACCTGCTGAAAAGTCTTGCTGAACATCTACAACTTTCCCTCCAGAATCATCGATCAACTTTAAAACCACATCCTTAGGAATGCTATGTATTTCCATACGTGGCACAAAATGCTGAAAATTTGCTCTCTTTTGCTTAGAATTTATAAGCTTGTAGTAGGAATTAAAAATTACATGACTTATACGACTTATACCGTTACGTTGAATTACTTCCTCAACTTTGACAGGAATTTTAAGTGTTGGAGAACCCTTGTCTTTAAACCAAGCTACTCCCTCGTGAACCATATCCAGTTCCAGAATATAGTTACCTATTTCTTTAGGAACGGTAATAGTTAGCAGAAATTCTGCATCTTCTAAGGGCTGCAAACTTTTTAATAGAGGTTCTCTGCCATCATCATTGACAATAATCTCTCCTGATTCATTCAGCCAGTGGTTGCCTAGATTAATATAATGTTTTTCATTAGATTCTGCAAAGGATGGCCAAGTAACATTGCTAATATTTTTCACATTAACTTTAATAGTAGTTGTGAAACCAGCTTTTGCTTTAATCAAGGGTTGTTGCGTAGTAATTTCTGCATTATAGGCAGAGTCTTCTAAACTCTCACAAGGAGCTACTTCACTCGGAACTTGGAATACCAGTAAACCACTAGGGGCAAGAATTCTCACAAATTCTTTTAAGTAATTCATACTATACTTTGGTATGATGTGTTGAAGAACTATTCTTGAATAGATAAAATCGAAGTAATTATTTTTATAAAGACTCAAATTATCTGAGTCATTAATATAGTATTTACATTTATGCCCATAGTAATTATATTTATTAGCGAGTTTAATCATTGATGGGGCAATGTCTACACCAATACATTCATCAAAGTAGCGGCAAAGTCCTTGAGTGAGCCTTCCAACACCACAACCAAAATCTAAAGCTCTTTTGTGTGAGTAAGAAACACCTAGCGACTCAAGATACTTAAAAACAGCTTCGATTTCTTCTTCGCCACTCTTAAAGAATTCCTTTAATTCCCACTTATTGCCTTTTTTTGCTGGATCAGACAAGATTGACCAGAAAGGATCTTCTTTGCCAAATTCATGCCAGTGTTTCTGTAATTCGTTTAGTTCCATCGCTTTTTTCTCGCTTATCTTATTCTTGTTTGCATCTGAGAAGTTGTACTTTTCAAAGAAGCGCCAAAAACTAGTATGTTTTTACAGTATTGAGAATTTTACACCTAATTAATGTAATTTTCTTCTAGTCTAGATATCAAGTTGTTTAAATATTTGTTGACGGGTACTTGTGTGAAAAAATCTCTTTTTCTTCGCTGTGCAGCGATGACTTTTGCTCTGAGTAATTTATCTTTAACAAGCAATTTTGCTAGTGCCGCCACCTGCACCAAATCATCTTTACTCGTGAACATTAGCCCAGCTTCACCTAATGTTTCTGGCACAGCACTGCTTTTATAAGCAAGAATAGGAACATCAAACCACATAGCCTCAACCAGTGGCACACAAAAACCTTCATGCTCACTCATTGACCAAAATACGTGTCCAGTTCTATAAAATGCTAATAGTTGAGCATCGTTGATTTTTCCTGGAATCATTACGTGCTGAGTGAGATTTAAACTTTCAATGATGCTCATTATATGGCGATAGTATGGATCATTAATATCGCCGCCTCCTACTACAATAAGTCGTGCTTGGTGATCCATCTTCAAATAATGGTCAAAAGCTTCTAACAGATTATCTTGACGCTTATTTGGCGAAAAGCGACCGACAAACAGCAAATTAGTTTTACCATCTTGCAGCTGCCGCATTAATGCAGCATCCGCAGGCATATCCCATTTACTGGGATTGACTGAGATAGGCAAAATCCCTGGTTGAGCAAACCCTGATGCCACGAGTTCAGTCATGTTGTAGGCAGAAACTCCTACTGATAAGGGGAAGTGCTGAGCTAGTTGTTTCAAATCAGCTCGACCTTGTTCTAGAAGTTGAGCAACTTCTGCTCGGTATGGGACAAAAAACTTAGCAGGTGTGATGTTGTGATAGATTAAACATTTGGAACCAGGATGAGTGATCGCATAATCTGTAACTCCACAACCTATCGAGTGGTGGTAGATAAGACCAGCCTGATGACTAATGCTATATGGCTGAAATGCTTTTGCCTCATCAGCAACTACCGGATCTAAATGTTCAACAAAAATATCCGATTTATACCCTAAATTGCAAAGATGGTTTCTAATCGCCCGTGCTTGGTTAGAAATGGCATCCCCATAGGTAAAACCGGGCAAGAGTTGATGAATTTCCTTTAGTCTTCTCTTTGTGGGCTTGTTTGAAACTATAGGCTGTTTTTCAGATAACCCAAGTACAGTTTCATAACGTTCAATGACCTTATCCCATACCGCATTTTCTTGGGCATAAGCTTTACCAAGAGCTCCATGCTTTTCCAGATGCTCATCTTTTATCTGGTCA
This sequence comes from Scytonema sp. RU_4_4, assembly GCA_012031965.1. Lineage (GTDB taxonomy): Bacteria > Cyanobacteriota > Cyanobacteriia > Cyanobacteriales > Nostocaceae > Brasilonema. The sequence goes on along the minus strand of JAAUSC010000018.1, from coordinate 36,518 downwards.
ATTTTTGCAAACAGTTCTGCCCATTCAAGTTCTGTTCCTGCTAGCCAACCCCCTTGTGAACTTTCAACTGCCATTGCAGTTGCTAAACAATCTTGATGGGCAGCAACCGGGCGTCCGTAGAACCAAGCTTCCATAATGACACGAGAGTAGCTTTCGTTCCGACTTGGTTGGAATAAAGCTAAGCAGTTGCCTAGTAACGCTTCTTTCTCGCTTTCTTGCACTAAACCCAAATCAACCAAACCAGAAACCAAGCCATTAAAAGATATATTACCTGGTCCAGCAAGAACTAACCTTAAACTAGAGTCTGGATACTTTTGTTTAAAAATTGCATAAGCCTTCACTAAAAAATCTGTATTTTTCGTTGTATCCCGGCGACCGAGGTAAAGAATAAAACGCTCTTGCTGAATTGGAAAATTACCTATACGAGCAATGGACGCATCATAATGCTGACCAATTTCTACCCCTTCACCCACTATCATACTTTTTTGAATAATCCCTGGACCATACAGATTAATAGCTAGTTGAGCTTCGCCCTCACTGTTAAACAGCAATCCCTTAGCCTCGTAGAAAATTTTAGCGACTTGAGGCAAATAGGCATAAACTTCATCATGTAAACAAGGTTGCAAGAAGGCACGCTCAGCAACGATCGGTAATCCATTCAAAATAGGTCCATAAAGATAGGGGAGAAATAAAAATGCCTGATACTGTTCTCGTTTATTTTTTAAGAAATTTAGCAACTGAAAAGAATTTATATTTTCTTCGCAAAATATAGCTGCCTCTTCTGGGCTGACTGCGTTGACTCCACGCTTTAATTCAGAAGATGGTAAGCTTAACATAAGGCTATTGACGCGATTAAAGCTATCACTATTACGACGATCCACCTGAAAACGTCGAATTTTTATCCTCTCATCCTGACTTAATCCAACTTTAAGGTGGTTAACTCCCCAGTCGTCCAAGAATGAGCGACAAGAAGTTGTCAGCACCTCCACCTGATGTCCTCTACCTGCAAGACGTGTAGCTATTTGCCAAGCTTGTTGCTCCGCTCCTCCTTTTAAATTTTTGCCAAACCAGGTAGTTACAATTGCCAATGGCTTCATATTTTATATCCAACTACTGCATAATCACGAGGACCAAAGAACCAGTTGCTAAGAGTCTGCATGCCTGGAACTTCTTGATCAAAAGGACTGTTTTCTACAGGATTTAAGTACAATAATTTAACATTTGATAATCCTTGATAATTTAAGAAAAATTTAATCATTTCTGGGTGAAGTGGATTCAAATGAGTTGGATCTGAATAAAAGTCACACGCTCCTACTAGTAAATTTTGAGGATTCGGCGTTTCAAAAATCGCCAATCCATTGGTTTTGAGAACTCGTGCTACTTCATGAAATAACTTTGTTAGTAGGGGAAATGGTAGATGTTCAATAATATGAAAACCAGTCACAGCACCCAAACTAGCATCTGGCAAAGATTGTAAATGAGCAATGATATCAGATTCTATGACTTCCAGTTCCCTAGCTAGGCACTGCTCTATCATCACTGTGTTAATATCTATTCCCCTGGCTGTATATCTAGATTCACGCAATAACTCTAGCCATTCACCTCGTCCACATCCTACATCTAGAATGGGCGAATCTTGACTGCCTACTTGAGCTTCAGCAATTATAGGCAAGTAGACCTTCAATTTTTCGGTTATCTCTTCACGACTACCCCGAAATCGGTCTTCAAAAGCGGCATAGAAACCATCCAACGAGTGCTGGTTTTCTTTCACAAAAGATTGCAGTTGATCTTGACTAAAAGGTTGCGGTAAACGTTGCTGTGCCTCTTCCAAAAACATGGTCAGCAGCCGCTTTTGCTGGGTTAGGTCATTTTTCAGATAACTGTAGTTTCTAACATAACGCTCATTCAGTTGTTGAATGCGAGTCTCCATACCTCTCAAATGCTCATCTGTCCCTTGTGCTCGAATATTCATAGCATCCAAACGTTCTGGTATTGCACTTATCCAACTATTTACGTGGGTAAAGCTGTCATTTATGGTTGTGACGCGGCTACACGCAGTATTCAAGTGCTCATCTATCTCTTGTTGGCGCAGATCTATTGCACTTGAGCGCTCATCCATCTCTTGCAGGCGTATATCCATTGCGCCTAAGCGCTTATTTATCCCTTGCAGTTGGATATCCACAGCACTCATGTACTTATCCGTTTGTGTTCTCAAACTTGTAATTTGTTCTATTAACTGTCTATTAAGAGCTAGAGATTCTTTCAATGCACGAATTACATTACAATTTACTTCTCGTTGGTCTTTGAATATAAAATTAAGTAATTTTAACGCAAAATTTTGTAAAATTTTACTGAAATTCCAAGGGAACCTATTAAGGTTATCGGGCCATTTAGTGCGGACAATAGCTCTAGACTCAGCGTCCCTAAGTAAAGCTTCGATGTGATGGAAAATGTGATTAAGCGTTGCCGCTGGATTGGGGATTTCTGGCTTGTATAATATGTTGTTTGACTGGGATTGACTGGAATGATTAGCCACCTCAGCCTTTATTTTCTGCATTAATTCATCAACGTTAATCTCAGGATTATTTGCTTCAATCATTTTCTTAGCCTACCTTAACGACCTTTCTTCACTTCATGTCACAGATTAATTATTATAAAATATTATTTTTTTAGACTAAGTTAATTAAGATATCCTCCATTAACTGAGTTGGCGGTTCATCAAACCAGCGCACACCTTCCTGCACAAGCGTAACTCTCAAAGTATAGTTCCCTTTTTCTGAGAGACTTTTAACTTTAGCTGTATATGTTTGTTTTGTTATTTGACATAATAAGGATTTGAAGAGCATGGGTTTAGCCTTATCTAAAGGCGGAAATATCTTTGTTCGCTCTCCATCAAAAACAATGTAATTAGTAGCCTGTTTATTCATCCAATGGTAAGCAATATGCACAGGAGTAAAACCATTACTATGAAAAACAAAATTGCTATGATTTTCTATTGCTAACTGAATCTCAAATTCACTATTGATATTGACTTCTCTTGGATAATCCTTCAATACTATCTTGACTTTTTCTATAGGGAGAGGTGGTATAGGAGATATTTGTAAAATATTCTTCAACTGCTCCTGATTGATCGGTCTATGAGAGGCAATTGCAAACAGGCTAGGAGCAGCACACAATTCTTTTCTTGAGAATTTCTTAATTAGACTTCCGCCCGGATTTTCTGGCTGACCAAACCATAAGGTGACATCCTTAAAGTGTTTACTTAACTGCTGTCTCAAAACTCTCGGGGATTGTTCATTGATATGCATTAGGAGTTCATATCTTGAGCGTGGTTCTGCTGGTAGATAAGCTCCCACTGAAGCTGCAATTCTTCTTTTACGTTGATAGTCATACTTGTATACCAAAGATTAGGAAACGTATGCACAACAAATAATCCATCTGACTTAAGATGTTGTGCAACTTTCTGATAAAGTTTCTCAACTTCATGAAAGGATAAATGTTCAATAACATCAGAAGCTACTGCTAAATCATACTTACCTGGCAAAGAGACATGACAAACATCATCACAAATAAATTGTACATTTGCTTTTAGATGCTCTTCTCCATCAAAACACTTTTTTGCTAATTCAATCGCATTTGGGGAGTAGTCAACAGATGTAACTGCAAAACCTTGACGAGCAAAATAGAAACTTAACTCACCCCGACCACATCCAAGGTCAAGTAAATGACCTGATTTTTTCAAACTAGCAATAGTAGCAATAGCTCTTAGTCTTGAATCTTCTAACTTTTTCCCTTGATTTTTTTTGTAAACATCATAGCCGCCACAGTCCTCAGTATAATATTCAGTTGTGTAAGTTTGACGAATCCCCAAACTAGAGTTGACAGCGTAGTACTTTTCTTGACTAAATTGCCTTAAATAATCCTCAGAAACCTTGATTAATAGCTCTCCGGCATAGCCTGGTATTACCCCATACCAATCCAATATGTCTGCATAGCGAAATAAGAAGTAATTTACTGCCATAAAATTTTGCTGGGTCCACAAGTACCCATCCACGAGTACATAACGTCCCTGCTTCATAGCTAATTCTAAATCATGAAAGGAACCATCCCCATCTTGTTGCCCATCCACATGAATGAGATCATAGATATCACCAGGGAAGCTTTTCATCACTTGTGTATCAGCAATAATAAATTCAGTATCAAAGGTATCAGTTATTTTTTTCGCCCAATTAATTGCTCCTTTGACGCCACCATAAGAATTTTTATCTAAATCAATTCCAACATAGCGAGCAGCCGGATATCCATTGAGAAATGCAGCAGATGAATAACCAAAGCGTACTCCTATTTCTAGAATAGAAGCTGGTTTGAGAATATGAGCAATTGACCACTTTAACCTGTAGTAATCAATCCACTCATTAAAAAGATGCTTGAGCGGATCTTTTGAATTTGCAGATTGTCTAAAATCGTATTTTGTGTCTTTTGCTAACTGAATGATATCATTAAACATAAGTGGTCTTAAAAATAGAAATACTGGGAGAAAGATTTACTAGACCTGACCAAAGTATTGCTTCTTTGTTTTTCAGAACTTTTAAAACAGTAACGTTATGGGCATAAACTAATGTTTGTTCAAATAAACCTTCTCCAAACCCACTATCAGCCACACCTACTGTAATTGTGTATTCGCCTTCTATCAAAGGCACTTTAAAGTTAAAGCGAATCTCCAATAAAGTTCCGCTCTCTACTCGACCCACTTTTTGTCCCATACAGTATGTGTTTGTTTCAAACACAACTTCTCCAGTTCGCTCCCTAATTTTAAAACCGATATGTGGATCGTCAAAAGACTTCAAAAACAACAGTCCTATACATAGCTGTAATGCCTCATCGCTTACTACCGCTTCAAGTTCTTTCTCATTTTCGTCTAAATATCTAATAAATTTGATACTAACTTCTGGTAAATTAATAACCACTTCTTCTAAGTCTGCATTACTAACTGAATGATTTTTATTGTCTAAATCATTTTCATATGTAGAATCGGATAGCATTTTAATTTTAACTTTTTCAGGTGCTATATCATATTTTTTCAGTAACCTGGCTTCATATAAATCAATGACTTGCCTTGGTTTGGAATCCAAAACTAACTGCCCTGATTCCATTAAAACAGATCTGTGACAGAGTTTATATATGGCAGCAGAATCATGGGAAACAAATAAAAGTGTTGTTCCTGAATCTTTAAGTTCTCTGATTCGCTGAAAACACTTCTGCTGAAAATAAATATCTCCAACTGATAATGCTTCATCTACGATTAAAATGTCTGGATTAACGCTGACTACAACTGCAAAAGCTAAACGAATGAACATACCACTTGAGTATGTTTTTACAGGTTGGTCAATAAAATCTCCAATATCTGCAAATGCAGCAATTTCATCAAATTTATCTTCGATTTTCCTTTGACTTAATCCTAGCAGCCGTCCATTAAAAAATACATTTTGTCGTCCTGTGAACTCGGGATTAAATCCACTACCAAGCTCGAGTAGTGCTGAAACCAGACCATTTACGTACACTTCACCTCTAGTTGGTGTCAATGTTTTGGCAATAATTTGCAGCAGTGTACTTTTGCCAGAGCCATTTTGACCTATAATCCCTACAGTTTCTCCTTTAAAAATTTCTAGGCTAATGTCCTGTAGAGCCCAGAACTCTTGTGCATGGTTTTTACCACGTAGCAAAATGTCCTTAAGCCTATCTACCGGACGAGCATAGCGCATATAGCGCTTTGAGACATTCTTTAGTGAAATTACAATCTGTTCTCTCATAAACCACATACTGACTGGTAGCCAAGTACAAAATCTAACATTTATAACTAGAAATCATCAAATTTACCACCCAGTTTTGCCGCATAGTAGCATGACTAATGCTATGAAATCAGTCGAATATATATTCAGATCCATTGAGCGGTAGTGCTACAACACATCGGCAAAGGCTGGACGCAAACGTTTATACACCGAAAAACCTAAATAAAATATGAGCGCAGATACCACAAAAGTAACTCCCCACTCGCCCCAATGCTTTACTTCTCCTGTTAAAACCAAGTCACGATAAACTTCTGCTATTGTCCCTATTGGATGCAACCAAAACACCCAACCTCGCCATGCTTCTGGAATAGATGACGCTGGGTAGACAATAGGTGCTAAATATAACCAAATATTTAATACGACTGCCAATGTCTGCGGAATATCTCGTAAAAACACAGTTAATCCTGCTGCCAAATACGCCAATCCAGAAGTAAAGAGTAGTTGCGTCAGCCAGAGCAACGGCAGGAGTGCCAAAGTTGCATGTAAAGTATGAGAAGTTACCGCCACAAAAAAAATCAACGTCATCAAACCAAAAGAACTCTCAATAAACATTGAGAAAACTGGCACGAGCGGCAACAAAGTCAGGGGAAATACCACTTTCTTAACTAAATTCGGCTGTGCTACCACCGAACTTGCTGACTGAATTAAACCATTACTAAAGGCAATCCAAGGTAGTAACCCTGCAAATAACCACAAACCGAAGGTAAAGTTATTTTCTGGTAAATTCTTGAGACTCAACTTCACCTTTAACACAATCGAGAAAACATAAGTGAAAATCAGTAACTGCGACAACTGATTCACCAAGGGCCATAAATTGCCTAAAATTGAGCCTTTGTACCGCGCCTCTAAGTCACGTCGCACCAAAGTTCTTAATAAATCGAACTTTATCCAAAATTCTTCACTAACTGGCAAGATGCGCTTCAGCTTCCCCGCCTTTCGGACAACTCCTCGCATTGTTCGCAACAATTGCTGCTCCTCACTAGATACCTACACACCAAATTTCTCTCAATGAAGCCCAAGAGCTACGAAAGTTCCCGCTGTACTTCTATTGGAAGAATAAGTTTTTTCTGAAAAAGTGCGCTGAAATTACCTTGTAAATTATACGATTAATTGGATATTTTGCAGCATATTTTCTCTCCTATTTCAGCCAAAAAGAACTCAGTCAAACTCTGTGGCTCACTTCCTAACAATCAGAAGCTTGTGTCAACTGTTGCTAACAAATAGCTGCTTCTCAATGCTGAATATCAAGTAACTTATTTCTTCACATTTGCGGCAAGTTATCCGGATCAATTCCCTGAGTACGTAAATACTCCGCCAGTTTCTCAGCCCGTTGGCGTTCTTGTTCAGCCCGTTGACGTTCTTGTTCAGCCCTTTGGCGTTCTCGTTCAGCCCGTTGACGTTCTCGTTCAACTTGTTGTGTGGATGTTAGGATCCATTGATTATTCGCATCGTACCAACGCAGCCATAGACCTGTGATGTCATCGTAGGAACCTTGCCAAACTCCCAAACCTAGCTGTATCTCTTCTAGCCACAAACGTTGGTTGGGTAAAGATAATTCTTGGTAACGAGTTCCCTCTAAGCGAAAACCTCGCAGTTGATTGCTGTATCGGTCAAACACGACATAGTAGGGGATACGTAAAATTTGCTCATAAACCTGCCACTTGGTTGGGGGTTTGTTGACTTCTCTGAGCGTTTGTCCCAAATCTTCCTGTTCTGTACCAGGTGAAAGCAATTCAACGACGAGAAATGGATCAACTCCCTCTTGCCAAATCACATAACTCAAGCGCAAGTTTTGTTGTTGTTGGGCACGAGAAATCCCTAAGACCATATACCAATCAGGGCGCTTGTACCACAATGGATGACGAGGATCGTAGTAAAGATTTAAGTCTGTAGCAATTAAAATTTCCTCGCTAGGATAGTGAGAAGGTTGACAAGTTTCGCCCAGCAGTCTGGGTTGAAAAATGTGAAATTCATCTGGCAATCCTGATTCTCCTACTAATTCACTAGGCAAATCATACATCGTTGGTAAAACTTCCTGTGGTGGACGGGGTGGATCAGTTTGATACATAAGGTGCTACCTCTGACTTCAAGTTTGCAAGGGCTAAGTTAAACTCTGGGGATCAATACCCAATGTTCGCAACTGCTGTGCCAACAATTGCGATCGCCGCTGTTCTTGTTCCAAAAGCAATTCTGTTTCAGATACCTGTTGCTGTGCTTCAATAGCCGCCTCTTCTGGTGTTGGTACTAAATCCCCTTGCGATGTAAAGTATCGCAGTTTATCTGCCTCTACACCCAAATACAGACCTAGCACTTGACTCCAGCGCCATCCCTGTGCATTTGGTACAATTTCTTGATATTCATTGCCTACCAACTCAAAACCAAAAAATTCCAAATTTTCCGGTGAAAACCAAAAATATTCTGGAGTGCGAAATCGATTTTGATATAAGTTCTTCTTCAAAGTTCGGTCAACTTTGGCTGTGCTTTCAGAAAGTAATTCAATAATCAAGTCTGGATAACGCCCATCTTCTTCCCAAACAACCCATGAATGACGAGGTCTTTTTTCCGTGTTTTTCACCAAAAAAAAGTCTGGTCCTCTAAAATCCCGATTCCGCAATTGCTGGCGACTAAAATATATAGTAAGATTCGCACCGATAAAGAAATCATTTTTATCGCGCCACAACCACTCCAAACAACTCACTAGCAGCAAGAGCTGCATATAGTGCAAAGAACTTTCCATTTCTGGCTCATCACTTAACAACCGACTTGCATCGGGCATTTGTTGTTCTAGCTGCTGCGCTGTAACAAACATCTGCTTACACCTGCTGACTGATTGATTTCATTCTAGTCAGTACTCATGAGTTATTGGTCTTTCCCTACTCCCTCTGAGTCCCAGATTCAGCTACACTGAGTCTTGGTTTGTTGTGTTTGAAGTTGGCATGGAAATCGGACAAAAAGTGAAAGTCGTTCGTTTGCGCGATCGCTTACCAGCTAGTGTGATCAAAAAGATAAAGGAAAATCCGGTCGGCACCATCAAAGGTTACAAGATGACCGATAGTAGCGGTGTTGGCATAGTGGTCAAGTTTGAAGATAATTTTGCCACTTGGTTTTTTGAAGATGAACTCGAACTCATGCAGTAAATGAAGAAGTCACCAGACGTACAGCAGCTTCCCATTAGGGTGTGCTGGCGTTTGGTAATCAGAACTTGGATAGAAGCTGCGAAAAGAAGCTGAGTGCTAAGTTGGAATTGAAAAAAACCAGCGGTAAAAATTAGGAATCAAGATAATGGCCCTGATACTGACATTTTTGGGCAAAGGCGGTAGCGATCGCACAAAAATAGCGATCGCCGCAGCCAAATTATTGGCAAATCAAGGAAAGCGTGTTCTCCTAGCTGGACAAGCAGAACCAGCAATGTCAATCCTGCTAGGAGCAACTGTTGGTCCTGAACCTCAAGAAATTGCTCCAAGTTTGCAAGTCGTACAGTTCCAAACAGCAGTACTGCTAGAACGCAGCTGGGAGGAAGTGAAAAAACTAGAGGCACAATACTTCCGCACACCCATCCTCAAAGATATTTATGGTCAAGAACTAGCAGTCTTACCAGGAATGGATAGCGCCCTCGCCCTAAATGCCATCCGCGAGTATGACGAAAGCGGCAAATATGACGTGATAGTCTATGATGGCTCAGGCGACTCTTCCACCCTACGGATGTTGGGAATGCCAGAATCTCTGAGTTGGTATGTGCGACGGTTTCGCCAATTGTTTGTCAATTCCGACTTAGGAAAAACAATTTCCGAGTCACCCTTGATTCAGCCGCTCATTAGCACTTTTTTCAATGTCAACTGGACAACAGATAACTTCTCCCAACCCACTAACCAAGTCAATAATTTCTTAGACAAAGGAAAAGCCGCCCTTGCCGATCCCAAACGTATTGCTGCTTTCCTTGTTACAACCCATGATCCTGTGGAAGTCGCGACAACCCGCTATCTTTGGGGTAGTGCCCAACAAGTTGGTCTCACTATTGGCGGCGTTATTCTTGTGTCAGAAGACACAAGTTTAGACCTAGCAGAGGAATTTACTCCCCTACCTATAAGTGTTGTTCCAGAGGCAAAACAGGGTGATTGGCAACCGCTGATCGATGCCCTACCTAATTTTGTAGCGCAAGCGGTACAGGCTCCTAAGCCTATAGAAATAGACGTTAACACGCGTCAGGTACGCTTATTTTTGCCTGGTTTTGACAAAAAGCAGGTTAAACTAACTCAGTATGGTCCAGAAGTCACCGTGGAAGCAGGAGACCAACGGCGTAATATCTTCCTCCCTCCTGCCCTAAGTGGCAAACCTGTAACTGGAGCAAAGTTTCAAAACCAATATTTGATAATCTCTTTCTAAGCAAGCTAGGAGTAAAAACAGTACACAGTTATCAATAAACAGTACACAGTGATAACTGATAACTGGTAACTGATAACTGATAACTGGTAACTGATAACTGATAACTGGTTGAAACTCACAACTCATAAGCAAGTACGCCTTATGTCTGAATCAACTCCTATGACTCCAGACCCAAATTCACCAGAGGTACTCAACTCGGTAACACCAACAGAGGAAGTCAAAGCCACTGTTGATCGTAGTGCCAAAACTAGGCAACTGCTGGGTATGAAAGGTGCAGCGTCTGGGGAAACCTCAATTTGGAAAATTCGCCTGCAACTGATGAAGCCCATCACTTGGATTCCCCTAATATGGGGCGTCGTTTGCGGCGCAGCTTCTTCCGGCGATTACACATGGACTTTGGAAAATGTTCTCAAGTCAGCAACGTGTATGTTGCTAGCAGGACCTTTTTTGACGGGTTATACACAAACTCTGAATGAATACTACGACCGCGAAATTGATGCGATTAACGAACCATATCGCCCAATTCCCTCGGGAGCAATTCCCTTACCCCAGGTTGTGACGCAGATTTTGGTATTACTTCTTGGTGGTATTGGTTTAGCATTTGTTCTCGATGTTTGGGCAGGTCATGACTTTCCCACGATTACTGTGACTGCCATATTGGGTTCCTTCATAGCATACATCTATTCCGCACCACCTCTTAAGCTCAAACAGAACGGTTGGTTAGGAACTTATGCCCTTGGTGCGAGCTACATCGCCTTGCCTTGGTGTACTGGTCATGCTTTGTTTGGTACACTCAATTGGAAAATTGTGGTTCTCACCGTGGTTTATAGTTTAGCTGGGTTGGGCATTGCCATTGTCAATGACTTCAAGAGTATAGAAGGCGATCGCAAATTCGGATTAAAATCACTTCCTGTGATGTTTGGTGTCACCACCGCAGCCTGGATTTGCGTAGTCATGATTGATGTTTTTCAAGCGGCGATCGCTGGCTATCTAGTCTATATCCATGAGAACTTGTATGCAGCAATTCTCGTACTACTCATCATTCCACAAATCACCTTCCAGGATATGTACTTCCTACGTGATCCGCTGGCAAATGATGTCAAATATCAAGCTAGTGCTCAACCATTTCTCGTTTTGGGTATGCTCGTTGCTGGATTAGCAATTGGTCATGCTGGTGTTTAACTGAAGACCTCACAAAGTAAGAAGTTAGGAGTCAAGAAAAAAGTGAAGAGTGAAACGTAAATTGTGAGATCAGTATTTTGACTTTTGACTTTTGACTTCCCCTCGTGGGGTGCTCCTAGCTAAAAAATCAGAATTTGTAACTTTTGTCAGGATTTGTCGTGTTGCAACTACTGTATTACCTCATTCATTTTATTCAGCCATTGATAATCCCTATTTGCTTTCTCAGTGCATGGGCATTAGTTCTTCTTGTTGGCTGCAGTATGTGGACAGCAGCGCGAGACAGCGTTAGTAAAGCCCAGGAAATGCATCAAATTCCTTGTACAGGCTGCCAATATTTTACCAATGATTACCACCTTAAATGTACTGTTCGTCCCTCTGTTGCTAACACAGAAGAAGCAATAAATTGTCTGGATTATCAACCAAAAACGAATCCTATGCTTTATTAGAATTGTGAATTGTTCGTTTTTCAAAACGACTACTCACCCAATACGGTTCAGTTAAGAGTCATTGTAGGTTGGGTAGAGCGTAAGCGGAACCCAACAAATGTCCGCTGTTTGTTGGGTAATGTTTATGATGTTGTTGGCGAATGAATGAAAACCTCAAATTGTAGGGAAAGAATTCTGTGATTGCAAATATCTTTCTTGAAACCAAACTTTTGCAAAAAGTCTAATTAACCACTAACCAATTTCTAACAATACCTTTAAAACCCCCTTTGTCTGAGCGCGTTCAAAAGCAGCCAGCCCATCAGCCAGAGGATAACGAGCATGAATAAGAGATTTCACGTCAACTTTTTCTTGTGCTAAAAGTTCTAGTGCAGGTAGAAAAGGACCACACCGGGAACCAATGAGAGTGATTTCATCCACAACTAGAGAAGAAGCATCAAGGCTGAGCTTACCAGCATAAGTACTCTTGAGTACCAAAATACCGCGTGGACGCAAGGCACGGCGAGCAAGCACAAAACCTTCTGAGTTACCAGTACACTCCACAGAAATATCAAAAGCTCTATCAGTCACTGTATCAGCAAAGCCAGTTTTTATACCCCGTGCCTCTAAATGAGCAAGCTTGTCTTGATGACGCCCCACAACTAAGAGGTCGCAGCCTGTTAAAGCTATTGTTTGTGCGACAAGTATCCCCAGCTTACCATCGCCAACAACAAGCACGCGGTCATCTGGACGTAACTGCACCTGCTGCTGAATTTCTAAGGCTGCTGCTAAAGGTTCGGTAAAAGTTGCGACTTCTGTAGGAATATTTTCAGGTACAGGATACAAGTTCTCTGTTGGCAAACAGAGGTATTGAGCAAAGGCTCCGTTACGGTTGACAATACCAAGGACAGTACGATTTTCGCAATGAGTTGGTTGTCCGCTACGACAGAACCGACATTTCCCGCAAACAGCATTGATTTCTCCGACAACTCGCTGATTGATTAAATGTTCTGGTCCTTGTTCGACAACACCAACAAACTCATGACCTGGAATACCAGTGTACGGATAATAACCCCTTTTCAGTTCTAAGTCAGTGTTACAGATACCCGCACAGAGAACACGCACCAAAGTTTCTCCTGGTGCTGGTTCGGGAATAGGGATATCAGTGCGTAGTTGTAGTTGATTCTCTTCGAGCCAAAGTCCTTGCATCTTACCTCTTCTTGAAGTGGCAAAAGTCTAAGATTTACTATGATTGTTAAGTCAGCGTGACCCTGAAAAAAATGACACAGTATATAAAAACTTTAGCAAAAAAACAGAGAGACTTAGATAAGAAAAAAATAAAACCAAGAAGGGAAAAACTCTTTTTTTCTCTTTTGCCTTGTACCTTTTCTTTTCTCCTATGTACCTTACCTGCTTGTGCCGAAACAGTCAAAAACTCCTGTCCACCTAAACTTGTTTTCAACTCTTCTACAGCAGTAGCAAGCAAAGTAGTAGAAGTGACATTTCAAGATTGGGATAAAACTTGTGGAAACCCGGAAAATTATATCTCTAGTTTTGAAGAGATGATACGAGACATCAAACAAGTCAATGTTGTGTATTTAGGAGAAATTCATGACAATCCGGAAGACCATAAAAAACAGCTAAAAATCCTTCATGAACTTTACAATCGCAATCCGAAAATTGCTATTGCAATGGAAATGTTTCAACGACCTTATCAAAAAGTTGTCAATCAATATCTAGCAGGTAAACTGACTGAAAAAGAACTGATAGAAAAAAGTGAATATGAAAAACTCTGGGTCTTTCCTTGGGAATATTATGCGCCAATCCTTAAGTTTGCCAAAGAAAAGCGACTTTCTGTTATGGCTTTAAACACTCCTTCAGAAATCACCCGCAAAGTTTCTCGTGAAGGCTTAGAAAGCCTAACACAATATGAACGGAAATTTATCCCTCTTTTGTCAGAAATTCGTACAGATAATGAGGAATATCGCCAAAAGTTGCAAACAATCTTTCAACAGCATCAAGCTGCAAGTCATGGTAACAGTGCAGATGTGGAAAAGTTTTTCCAGGCACAAGTTTTGTGGGATGAAACAATGGCAGATGGTATTGCTAAATTTGTCAAAGCCCACCCAAATTATCAAGTTATCGTTTTAGCTGGACAGGGACATATCATTTATGGCTATGGTATCCCAGACCGTGTTGCCCGTCGCCTCAAGGATAAAAAATTTATGCAGCGTTCTGTCTTGCTTAGCCCCCCTGAAAAGACCAATCAGCCTAAAGAGAAAAAAGCAATAGCAGATTTTATATTACAGGGAGAACAGGGAGAACTACGTTGACGATACAGTTCAAATCTTCACCTTCTCCACAAACGGAGCAAAAACCGGAATCAATTCTTTTCGACTCACAACTAAAGTCGGGAAAGAACGAGTCGTATAATCTTCTCCTGATATCAAAGGAAACGGTTCTGACTTAAGGGACAACCAGCTTCCCCCAGCAGCTTGAACAATCACCCAAGCTGCTGCGATGTCCCATACTTTTGGTGTCGCTTCAACACCAGCCAGTGTCGCACCAGCAGCAACTGTCAAGAAATTGTAACTAGCAACTCCCAGCATCCGAATTTTACAGGGAAAGTCTTTCTGTATAACGGCAGTGCTACGCGAACAGAGGTTGAAGAAGTGATTTCCACTGGGAGCGTCATGACTAGTATGAATAGGATGATGATTGCGAAAAGCCCCACTAGGTACCTCTAACTCAGAGCTCCCTCCCCAGTAGCCGTGAAAAGTTTCTCCCAATGGCGGTACAGAAACGTAACCAAAACGGGTGTGCCTTGATACAGTAAACCTAGGGAAATCGACCAAATAGGAATCCCACGAGTAAAGTTCGTTGTACCATCCAAAGGGTCAATAACCCAGCACCATTCAGTACCACGGAAAACCTTGTCACCTTCTTCGCTCAAGATACCGTGATCAGGGAAAGTAGATGCTATAGCATCTCGTATTTCCTGATCTGCCCATTTATCTGATTGAGTGACCAAACTACCATCAGCTTTTTCCAAAGCTTGCACCCGCCCAAAATCTTGTATTAATTGATTTCCCACTCTGGTAGTGGTGGTTTGGGCAAAATCGAGAATTGTTGTCCAAAATTCAGTCATAATTTTATATTCACGCAAAGACACTAAGGCGCAAAGATTTTTTGCCGTCTTTGCGCGAAATAAAACTAATCTAATTCGCTTTCCAAAATCGAGGCGATCGCCCGCTTGGCATTTGTCTGAAATTCTCTCACATTTATTTGGTTGAGAAACCCAATCGCCACCACTAAGAATGCTGCTTCTAGAACAAACACCACTCCATAGGCTAACACCAAATTGGGCAGCAGTTTACGACTCACATCTAAAATAGCACCACCTGCCACCACAGCACCTCCTCTGGCTAGAGATTGCGCGAGTCCCCAAGCACCAATAAATGTGCCTGCGGTTTCCGCTGCTGTAAGATCTAACATGAGGGTTACTGCGGCAGTCGTTAGGATACCAGTCGCCAAACCAAACAATAGCAAAGCTAGCTTGAGCAACGCTGAATTTGCAGAAAATCCTGAGAGCCCAAGTAATATTGCACACAGTGCCACTAACATACAACCAAAGCGTGCAGTTCTTTGCTTACCGAAACGCGGCACAATGAAAAAGCCCCCCATACCATAGGCAATCAGTATACCGATGCCGTAATAAACATTCAGTTTGGTACTTTCAGCCAGAGGCATCTGAAAAACCTGACCAGCATAGGGTTCTAAAATGGGATCTTGCATAAACAAGCCCAGTGACATCACCACTAAAAAGGTAAAAAATAGAGCTGTTTGTGGACTAGCTGTTAAGATTCGCCAAGCTGCGCCAAGAGTAATGCTGTCTTCCCGATTGACGACTGTGGAACGGGTAAAATACTGAGAATACTTTTTCTCTACACCAAAGGTTGCTACTATCGCTAACCCAAAGACAATTGCTGGTACGATGATAAACAGCCTGTTAACTGATGCTTGTAATGTTCCTATTGCTGCGTCAGAAGTGAGTTGCTTAAGCAAGCTAGAACTAATAATTGCCCCAACAATAATCCCCACCATCAGCATCGACCAAACAATACCGACAACTTTAGAACGGTTGTTTTCTTCAGAAACATCCACCAACAAAGCAGCAAACGTCGTACTGCTAGCACAAATTGCCAAACCGTATACAGCGAAAACGCAAGCCAGAAGAGCAATCCAGCCAATTGTTTGAGTTGTCCATACCCAGCTACCAGCATTACTAATCACAGTATCTAGTTGCCATAACACCTGTACGGCTAGAAATGATGCGACAGCAAATATTGCTGCTCCCACCCAGACATAAACTGTGCGGTGATAACCCCATATCGATTTGGCGTCCGATATTTGACCAAACCAAACGCGGGAAGGAGAAACAAACAACGTTATTGCTAGCACTACTCCCACTAGCGTCGCTGGAATGGCTATTTCCTGAATCATGACTCTGTTAAGCACACCCAGAGTCAAGATAGACATCATACCTAACCCCATCTGAAATAAGCCAAGCCGAAACATAGTCAACAGATTGACTTTTGGTATCGTCAGAGGGTTTGTTTGGGAATCAATTAAATCACCACTCGCCATAGCTACTTTTTCACAAGGAATATATAATTTGATTTTTCATCAGTTTTATAATAATTCTCAATTGGGTATATTACGGGTTCTTTGTAAGGACACGGCAAAGAATATTGGTGTCAACTTAAGCGCAAAGCCTTGCAGGAACTTGTTAGAACTCGTTCCAAGTCTCTGACTTGGAATGCCTTGAGTGAGACTCTGTCTCACGATAACAGAACTGCTAGAGGCAGAGCCTCCAGTAATGCATGACCATGCTCTGCATGGTAACGAGGAACCTCGTGAATGAGTCTTTGGGACTCGTCGTCGAGTGTTTGATACTCGTCAACGAGTGTTTGATACTCATCGACGAGTGTTTGATACTCATCGACGAGTGTTTGATACTCATCGACGAGTGTTTGATACTCGTCAGCGAGTGTTTGATACTCGTCAACGAGTGTTTGGAACTCATCGGCGAGTGTTTGATACTCATCAGTCTTTTGCTACTCTATACCATCTGCATTCTCACTATCACCAGCAAAGTTCAGCTTCAGGGGAAACTGCTGAGCAAGGGCTTGGTAACGACTACGCACTTCCTCAACTGATATTTTTAGTCTCTCAGCGGCATAACGAACCCGTTCTTCATCAATTTCTTCTTGGGGATCTAGAAATGGGTCGAAAGCATCAATGTCCCTTGACAACAGCTTACGATCTACTTTGTCTTTACAGGTATGCGATAAGATTTTGAGAGCCATAATTCTTGTTTCTTGGTCATCAGCTGACAATCTTTCAAACAAAACTGTTATTGTTTGCGTGTGCCCAAGTTGGACAAGCGCCACCTCTACCGCATACCGCACATTTTCACTTGAGTCATCAAGCTTAGCAATCAGCGGTTCGACTGCTTTATCCCCTATCTGAATGAGTGCCAATGTTACCGCACACAGCACATTTTCATTAGAGTCATCAAGCTTAGCAATCAGTGGTTGAACTGCCTTATCCCCTATCTTACCGAGTGCGAATGCTACCATACGCCGCACATTTTCATTAGAGTCATCAAGCATAGCAATCAGCGGTTGGACTGCCCGTGTATCTTTTATCTTACCGAGTGCCCATGCTACCGCTTGCCGCACATCTTTATCAGAGTCATCAAGCCAAAAAATTAGCGGTTCTGCTGCTTCCCTATTGCCTTCTCGACTTAAAACCAAACAAATACACATTATTGCCAAACTGTCAGACTTCGGATTTTTGATGAAGGAAATTAACTGCTCTATCTCCCCTAACTGAGGTCGCCAAGCATTTGCTTCCTGCTGTTCTTGATTGAGAGCGTCTAGTGCGAGAGCTGCTATCAAAGTAGCAGGTGCGCTACCTGTAAGCATTTTTAGCAGTCTATCTATCATCTCTACTGGAACACCGCTTATCTTTTTCTCATTGGCAAGATAAATGATGAACAAGGCTGCTCCTATTGATTGTTCTTCGCTCAAATCGGGCTTAGAAACTTGCTCCAAAAACCACTGATCATGCATTTCCTCTATGTCTAGTATCGGTGCTAGCATAGTCACTGCATAGAGAACAGCATAAGAAATCAATCGGGAGAATCCATCTCGCTTTTGATACTCCTTCAACAGATAAGAACGCAGCATATCTACCCATCGGGAGACAGCCAACCCCACAACAGCTGTTTGTACACTGGTTTCAGATTTCTCGTTAGTATCAGATTCACCAACTTGCCTGACAAACTCTTGTAGCACCTCCCGCGCTACCCCTTCGCTGACATTTGGCTCATCAACTAAACACAAAGTAGCCATCACCGCACGAGGACGGGCGGTCGTTTCGGCATCTTCTCCTTCAAGCGGTTTGAGGATAGCTTGGAGAACTTCATCTACATAATCATCATTGCAGGATGCTACACACAACCGCAGCGCCTCTTGCCAGTTTTCAGTGACTGCTGCTTCTTCATCTGAGTCATCACTTGACACCTTGTTTATCCGACCAGCAAGCAGGGCTACATTTTGAGCAAGACTGAGAGAGCGATCGCGCTTCGGAAAATAACCCTGTACTAGCGCCAGTCCCGCCAAGTATTCTTGAAAAGTAAGGTGACGAAACTCAAAGACAGGAACGGTTCTACCATTGTGTTCGACATGACCAGCTTCTACTATAATGCCTGTGCGGCGCTCTAACAGGCGGAGGAATTCTCCTGGCTGATGTTTTTTTACCTCATGGAGATTGGGATATTCTTCCCGTATAAATACCCGTAAATATAATCAATTCAACTTATCTGACTTAGTACTAATATAATCTGACAACATTGTTAATATTCAATAATTTGTTGCTAAAACTCGTTAAACTTATGCTTCTATAACAGTCCTAAATCATAAGTCCTACGGGCACTCTACGCGTATGCCTGCGGTGTGCGCTTGCGCTTACGTACACAACAAGATTCCCGACTTCTTGAAGAAGTCGGGAATCTGAGTATGCGTTTCCATAGCTGATGACTGAGTTCTGTTAGCGTAGCGGGGCGCAGCCCGTTCTTTCTTCGGTCATTTGTCTGCACTCTGAGAGATATTTTGCGAGAAGTTTTGCAATACACTGAAAAGTAAAGAAGTGTAAAGAAATGTTATTTTGGAAACGTGGAAAGCATCACATTAGGGCAAAATGGTCCAGTTGTTACACCCCTTTGCATTGGTACTTGGGCATGGGGTGATAAACTTTTTTGGAATTATGGCAACAACTACGGTGTAGATGAGTTGCAAGCAGCTTTCACAGCAGCTTTAGAAGTTGGTGTTACCTTCTTTGATAGCGCTGAAGTTTATGGATTGGGACTTTCAGAGCAATTTTTGGGACAATTCTTAAAGAAAAGCAACAAATCATTTCTTTTAACTTTTTACTTAATTTAAATGTCACGTATTTTCCTGACCAGCCAACATCTGTAAGATTTTCTCTACATTATCTAAATCCCCAACAATACGTCGAATGGGTTGAGGCCAAACTTTGACGAGGGTAGGAGTTGCAGAAACTTGATTGGATTCTGCTTGTTCTGGATTCCTTAAAACGTCAATCACTTTTAGTGTGTAAGGGTTGCCAAGATTTGTTTCTAACAGCTCGTGTAAATTCTCTAAAATGCGTTCAGTCGCAACACTATGTCCCGCAAGAAATAGGCGCAGAACATAACCTTTTGTTTTTGGTTGGGGTTGTTGTGTGGATATGACTGGTTGATAGTATGAAGGCTTTGGCTCCCAAAGGTCGAGGCGCACAACTAAGTCGTGGTCTTCCCAAAGCTGGGGGAATGTGGAACGATATGTTGTCAATACTAGGCGATCGCATAACCCCTCCTGCCAAGGTGCAGATTGCCATGATAGTTCGCCTGTTCCAAAAATAGCGTTAAGGACAGCTTGATGTCGCATAACTGCCGGATAAGCTTCACAGAAAGTCTGTATCTGTTGAGTGCGTGGGTCTAACCAATGGTCTATAGTCGCCGTGTAGCAAGGTATCAGAAAGTGAGGTGGTTCTGGTAAATCAAGGATTTCCTGTAAGGTAACGCACAAATGCAAATGCCATCGACCCTGCTTATTAGGGTCGATACAGTAAATTAAATCCCCTCCAGGTGTAAAGAGCGCAATGCCTTTAAACAGTTGAGGTAGAAGTGGTCTGTCGGATGTCAAGGACGTGTCACTCCCTTCTCCTTGAGAGATGCTACGCGTTCACGTTCGCTTAGTGTGTCCGCAGGGCTTACGGGGAAATTCAAAATATCCCTTACAGGCACGCTACGCAAACAGAATTATCAATTCAAAATTAAGAATCTTAAATATCACTTTCAGGGATATTTAAGATTCTTAATATTTATAATTCATACTTTATCATGGGAAAATTGTGCCATTTCATTGGGAGTTAGCGACATTCCAAGAAAGGACTTTTGACTTTGTGAACTCATTCAAAGCGTTTGTCATTTGCACAAACAACAAACCATATGGTACAGACACAGCATTCCTGTGCCCCACAACCGACCTGTGTTCTACCAATAAAAGAATACTGTCAGACGAATTTCATGTCGTGATATACACTAGTATGATAAACAACTAAATATTGAATGTCTAAAATTGTCTAAAATTGTCTAAGTGAGCTAAATAAAAGATTTTTCTTAGAAGTATTCTCTTGTCTAATCAGTAATAAAATTCCTTATAGAAGTAACTTTTATTGCTTACGTATTTTGCAAATTTTTACTAAAGAAGTCAAAAATCAGACATTTGAGAACGCGATTGATTTAGCAACCATAAACCCACCAACATATAATTTTTTTATGAGCATTTGTGAATTATGAGGAACCTTCCTTATTGTTATAAGAAATATTAAGTATGATAGAAGCTAACTGAATTGAAATAAACCTTCAGAATAATTGTTTTTTTGTTTATACGCCTATAGGTAGATGTCAAGAGGAAATTTTCTACCAGAATTGAGACCAGACTTGCTTACATATTTACAAAAGATTAACTGTAAAGTTTATTAAATAAATGCTCATTTTCTCAGTTGGTTTTTATATACTGAATTTCTAATTGTTGATCCCGCTCATTCATGAGCAAGACATTTCTGAATCTGAATTCTTGTTTTGTTGGTTTTTTATTTGAGGGAAAAAGTCATGGCTTTGTCTCAAACATCTCATTTCGGTAAGACGTATTCTTTGCTGATGATTAAAAGTTTTTTAATATGGACTTTTACATTGGCAGTATGCTTGCTGGTTGTCGGTTTCCCTTTAGTTGTTCTAATGGCTACGGTCGGATGTCTGTTGTCAGTTGTTTTGCAATCGGTGATGCCTGTCAGTGCAGTTTTGCTTGTTGCAGGTGGTTTAATTATGTTTAATGTAATGGCGGTTGTGATGGCTGCTGGAGTTTTAACTCTTAAGGGAATTCACCCCAGCGAAGTCAAATGGTTAAGTTGGTTGCATGGAGAAGAAGAAAATCTGCAAACAACTGCTGTTTTTGCCTCTTGCCCATTAACTTGTGAAATTAAACCGTAACCATTACTGCTCAATTCGACAAACAGTACATCTGCCCGGTTCAGCCGGGTTTTTTCATGCTTAATGAGTTATTGTCATGATCATTTGTTATTTATGAGTAATTACCATTGACGAATTCCGCTTGAATAATGACTATTAACTAATGAACGCCACTTGCACTCAACGGGGAGAACCACGTCAGGTACACTCAACGGAACGGACAGTTTCTTCCAGAGGGAAACCTCCTTTGGGTGCAGTGGCTCCTAATGACTAATGACTAATGACTAATGACTAATGACTAATGACTAAAAAGCAAATTTACATTATATTAGGTACTCGTCCGGAAGCAATCAAACTAGCTCCAGTCATTCAGGTTTTCCAAAACTCCTCAAGTTTTAACACTAAAGTGATTTTGACAGGACAGCATCGTGAGATGGTTGAGCAAGTGATGCAACTGTTCAACCTCAAAGCTCATCATGACTTGGAGATTATGCAACCAAAGCAATCTCTCAGTGATATTACCTGTCGTAGTTTACGAGGTTTGGAAGGATTATTCCAACAGAGTAAGCCAGATGTAGTGATAGTGCAGGGAGATACAACTACGGCTTTTGCCGCGACTTTGGCTGCATTTTATCAAAAAATCCCTGTAGGACATGTAGAAGCTGGATTAAGAACAGATGACTTATTTAATCCTTATCCCGAAGAAGCGAATCGGCGGCTGATTTCTCAACTGACTCAATTACACTTTGCACCAACACCTTTGGCAGTGGAAAATCTGGAACGTTCTGGTGTTTTGGGCGAAATTCACTTAACAGGTAACACAGTGATTGATGCACTGTTAACTGTGGCTGCAAGTGTTCCTGCCTGTGGTATACCTGGATTAGAATGGGAAAAATATCGTGTCCTGCTGGCAACAGTTCACCGCCGTGAAAATTGGGGAGAGCCACTGCATGATATTGCTCAAGGGTTTTTATGGTTACTGGATAAGTTCCCTGATACAGCTTTGCTACTGCCATTGCATCGTAATCCAATAGTAAGAGAACCATTGCAAGCACTATTGGGAAACCATCCCCGCGTTTTTTTAACGGAACCTTTAGATTATGCTGAATTAGTAGGAGCGATTATGCGATCGCACCTTTTGCTTACGGACTCTGGTGGTTTACAGGAAGAAGCACCCAGCCTTGGAAAACCAGTTTTGGTTTTGAGAGAAACGACAGAAAGACCTGAAGCAGTGAGTGCGGGTACAGCTAAACTTGTGGGAACTCAAAGCGAGAAAATTTTTGCGACTGCTGCTCAATTGCTATCTGACTCTACTGCTTATGAAGCAATGGCAAACGCAATTAATCCCTTTGGAGATGGTCATGCAGCAAAGCGAATTTTGCAAATTGTGCAAAATTACTTGGGGCTTTGCTCATAAACTTCAGAAACTTGAGTATTTCTGACAATTTTCCCTGAGATATGGCTTCTTGCTCCGACTCTTGCCTGTTGTTTCTCGATTGGGACAGCGATCGCTCTTTAAATTGTGAATCACCTTACCTGAGAGGGCGATACGCGGAGCGTCAAGCCTCCGGCTTATCGCACAGAGCCTGCTACGAGCGTAGCAACAATAATAACGACAAATCAGTAGCACAACCATTTACTAGAGAGCCGGTCAAGAAATAAATCTTGACAAAAAAGTGTAATATGCGCTCGTAGTCTCCCAAAGAAATGATAGGGAATGTTCCCCAAAAATAGGTTGAATTACCCAAAAGTTTGATTTTTACCAAATCATTACCGTTTTTTTGAGTAAAGAGAAATAGTTTTTTAATCCACAAAAGTTTGAAACTATGTCTTTGAATGTCAAAGTTTTAGAAGAAAGTTTTGCGTGCATTAAACCTAAGGCAACACAGTTTGCATCAACATTTTATGACAATCTGTTTAATGACAATCCCGAGCTTAAACCCTTGTTTGCCAACACCAATATGCAGGAGCAGGAGAAGAAGTTAATGCAGACTTTGGTGCTGGTCATCTACAATTTACGCAACCTTACTTACTTAAAGAGTCTATTGAGGGATCTCGGAGAAAGACATATAAGGTATGGCACTGTGCAGGTACATTATCCAATGGTAGGTGCAGCGCTGTTAAAAACCTTTGAATTTTATTTAGGAAAGGAATGGACAAAAGAGGTCAAGCAGGCGTGGACAGATGCCTATGCTGAGATTGTCAACCTAATGCTGTCAGAGACGAAGTCTGAAGAGGAAATCTCTGAGTTGGAGCTTCTGGAGCAGCGTCGTCTTGACCCAATCATAGTAGACTTTGCCTCGACGCAGCCTAATGCTACTGCCTCTAGGTTTCACCTGAAGTTACTACTAATCATCTTTGTACTAGCTGGTTTGTTGAGTGTTGGTCTGCTATATTATCATTCCAGCTTGACAACAGGACAACAGGGGGGTGCGACACCAGTCAGAAATTAGGAATGTGGGAGAACATCCTGAGATAAAACGCCTGCAACGACTTTGCATTGTAGAATTAGCGCGTTTGGAACGAGCGATCACACTCGTTGAGCGATCGCCAACCATCTAACGGGTAGTTGTGAAAAGCTTGAAACGGCCAATTAATTTTCGTGAAATCTTCCCACGGAGAGTATCCCCGTGGCAAAGTTTCACGTTAATACACATGATGATCTATTTGTACAGTGCGTAAGTCCTAGGTACAACGGTTGAAAATCTCAAGAAACAACTAGAGGACCTCGAAATTGGATTCGCCGGGGAGGGCGCAAATTCGGCATTAGCTTCCCTAACTGTCTTACTGGTATGACACAGTCAGGGACCGCCAACACTAATACCTGAATAGCCAGAAGATCTCGAATAGTTATAAGATCTGGAATAATCTGTATAGTATGGTCTTGTTGTGTTAGTATTTCCAAACCCCAGAAACTCGAGAGTTTCTGATCCAGCTACTCCATCTGGACGAAAGCCAAGACTTGCCTGGAAGTTTCTGACTGCTCTCTCAGTTGAGGAATCATAATATCCAGTGACTGGAACATTACCCAAAGCTCTCTGAAGTTCAGCCACAGCTTCTCCTCTAGAGCCTCTTCTCAAAGTCATGCTACGTCTATAGTTGTCATTAGGATACGCATTAGGATACGGACGGTAACCTGTACTGCCAAAACCATCATTACGATACCAAGGATAATCTTGTGGTCGAGTGGTCACGTTCCCCATAATGTTCCCCAACCCCAGGTAACTAAGAGTTTCCGCTCCAGCGACTCCATCTGCACGCAAACCATTGCTTGCTTGGAAGTTCCTAACTGCTCTTTCAGTGGCTGAACCATAGTATCCAGTCACTGAGACATTACCCAAAGCTTTTTGAAGTTCTGCGACATCCTCACCTTGAGAGCCTCTTCTAAGAGTGATGCTACCGCCAATGCCATTGTTAGGAGTATATTCTCTGGAAATGCGGCGAGAAGTATATCTGTTGCTGGTGCTCTTGTTGATCCAATTCGCAGAAACGTAATTACCTGTAGACATCCGAGCAAATCCATTCTTATATCCTACAACTCGTGGCAAGCGTGAACCATTGGAGTTACATTTTACTGAGCGATGGCAGGTGCTAGGACCTGTGCGAAGATTGAGACAGCTGCCGTTAGTCTTGACAATGTACCTACCCGGACCATAATATGCTGCCGAAGCGACTCCAGCTTGAGTGAAAATTGCCAACAAGGTACTGATGCTAGTGAAAGTTAACCATGCAGATTTGAAATATTTTTGCCAACTGAATGTGAGTTGAAGCTCAGGAAGATGGTATTCGCTATCTGCAGTTACCTTTGCATATGCACTGTCCATGAGAGAATAAGCAAGATATTCCACAATATTCTCCTTTGTACTGAAATTTGTACTGAAAGTCGTTTGGTTCTTATATTTGATTAGTATAAAAGTTTTCTTGTGCTTTATATTCCTGTATTGAGGACATAGAACACATTGGCGATCGCCGATCATTGAAATGCACAAGCCCCTTGAATTTTATTCATGAGGATGAAGCCCGTAGGTAATACTAATTGCTACAATAGGGAATTCTATTGTAGCAATTAGAGTTGGGTTTACCGGCTTGTAGACGCCCGCCAGAAGGCTTTGCGCAGAGTAGGAACTGCTGTGTACGGAATTATAATAGACCACTGATAAGTACTGTCGCCAGGATAGATTTGTTTTAAGCTACACTAATTCAGCCCACAATCCTACGACTTCAAACCGTGGGAGCATCGACGTGTTAGTACACTCTCAAAGACGACAGCGTTTGTGGTCCAGCGACTCCATCCACAAGTAAACCATTATTTGCTTGGTAGTTCCGGACTGCATTTGCTGTCACTGAACCGTAGTATCCAGTCGGTGTGATTCCCAGAGTTTTTTGCAGTCTTGCAACAGCAGAACCTTGAGAGCCTTCCCTCAAAGTGTAAAGACCACCAACACCAGGACCAGGATTGTACCCTTTGCCAGGTTTGTTGCTAATCCAATTGGCAGCAACGTAATAACCATTGGATAGTTTAGCAAATCCATTTCTGTATCCTACGATTCGTGGAAGTCGTGAGCCATTACGGTAAGATGTGACAGGAGCATAAGATGAGCTAGGACCTTTGCGGACTACGAGATGACTGCCATTTGTCCTAACATAATAGTTGCTTCCTGGACCGTAGTAGGCGGCTGTTGCTGTTTGAGCTTGAGCTAAAATTGCTAACAACGCACCGATGCTCGCGAAAGTTAACCACGCAGATTTGAAACCTCTGTTCCAGTTAAACTTCACTTGAAATTCTGGAACGCTGAATTCTGTATCTTTCGTCGCTTCTGCGTAGGCGCTATCCATGAGAGAGTAAGCAAGATATTCCACAGTTAACTCCTTAATACTGGAAAAATCACAAATGCACAGTTGTATTTCGTTTTCTGGTGATTTTCGTCTAATGTAACCTAGACTACGTTTTATCGTAAAGGATTTTTACCTAGTACATAATTAAAAAAACATAATTTTTGTAACAAAAGTCCGGATGAATACGAAGTTCGCCCGATTCGTGCGCTCTCTTGCGATAAGCCGGAGGCTTGACGCTCCGCGTATCGCCCTTTGAAACAATAACTTTGACTCGTTCCTAGCCTCAGGCTGGGAATGCAGGCTTTGAGGCTCTGCCTCAACCAAGATAGCAGAGGCAGAGCCTCTTGGTAGCGCATTCCCATGCTGAGCACGGGAACGAGAGGTTAGAGGGGTGTGATCCCTCATCAATTCGCCAACAGCATCTTTAATTATGGGGATTCTCTTTTTACTTTTTACTTTTTACTTGTTAATGACGACCTAGAAAAATGGCTAGTGGCGGTAGAGCATGATGCAAGGTACGATACTTCCTAGTTCCGATTAGAAGTTATCCCATATTCTTATTCACCAACACATCAGGAGATAACCGAATGCCCACGATTGCTAAAAACAACGATGTCATTACGGTGATCATTATCTTCGCCGTAGAACCGGAACGTCAGCAGGAACTCATTGATACTATCATCGAATTTCTTGAAACAACGGTGAAGCACCAGCCCGGTTTTGTTTCATCTAGCATTCACAAAAGCATTGATGGCGTGCGGGTTATGAATTATGCTCAGTGGAAAACGCTGGAAGACTACAAAGCATTTATCAACAATTCCGAAGTGCAAGCCAAAGGAGCTAAACTTTTCCAGTTCCAGATCCACGAGTCACACGTCTATGAAGTCGTTGTTTCCCTTCCAGATGATGCTGAACTAAAAATTACTAAAGGCGGTAAAATTCATCTGGCGGAATTTCGGGTGAAGCCAGAAAACCAGATGCGCCTGGTGGAACTAGAAAGGGAATATCTACCTCTGGAGTTGCAAAATCCAGGGCTTTTATCTGGTAATTTCCACCGTTCGCTTGATGGTGTCCACAATGTGAATTACGGTCAATGGCGCAGCTTTGAAGATTTTGAGGAACTTTTGAAAGACCCAAAGTACAAGCCCTTGAGTGAGTATTGGCAAGGTCTAGCTGAAAATCAGTTTCATCTTTACGAGGTCGTTTACACTCAACCTAGTCATTAATTGGCTTTGTTTGCTTTCTTTGTTCCTTGGCTGAGCCTTGAGTTGTGCGTTCCCAGGCTAGAGCCTGAGAACAAGGCTAACAAAAATATGGAGATAAACCTTGTGACTTCTAATACTAATCTTTTCACCCCTGTTCAACTTGGTCCCTATACCCTACCAAACCGGATGGTGATGTCACCAATGACCCGTTTGCGAGCAATTGACAACATCCCCAACTCATTGATGGCGATTTACTACGCACAACGGTCAACAGCGGGGCTAATCGTTACTGAATGCACAATGGTTTCACCCCTGAGTTTAGGCTACATTAATTGTCCGGGTATATACTCAATAGAACAAGTTGCAGGATGGCAACAAGTGACAGATGCTGTACATGAGAAAGGGGGAAGAATTTTCTTGCAACTATGGCACTCTGGGAGGGTTTCTCATCCTTCTTTGTTGGGTGGACAATTACCCATCGCACCTTCTGCAATTGCTGCTTCAGGGAAACTGCACACTCCTATAGGGAAAGTCGCAATGGAAACTCCCCGCGCTCTCGAAACGCATGAAATTCCTGAAATTGTCGAGCAATTTCGTAAAGGTGCAGAAAACGCCCGTGTTGCGGGATTCGATGGCGTGGAATTGCATGGGGCATTTGGTTACTTAATTGACCAGTTTCTAGAAGATTACACAAACAAACGCACTGATAAATACGGTGGTTCTATAGAAAATCGAGCACGATTTCTGCTGGAAGTCGTGGAAGCAGTTGCCAGTGTATGGGATGCAAATCGTGTTGGTATCAAACTTTCCCCTAGCAACACATTCTACGGGATGGGCGACTCAAATCCACAAGAAACGTTCGGTTATGCAATAAATGCTCTTAATCGCTTTGGATTGGCATATCTTCACCTACAGGAACCGAATGAGGGTGATTTGGCAACTCGCGATGTGATGAACCCGGTAACACCCTACTTCCGTAAAATTTACAAAGGAACTTTGATAACTAATGGTGGCTATGACCATGCTAAGGGAGATAGCATACTTGCCAATGGTGATGCAGATTTGGTTTCTTTTGGTCAGTTGTTTCTCGCTAATCCTGACTTACCAAAACGCTTTGAACTCAATGCCTCTTTGAACAAGCCAGATGTAAAAACATTTTACGCGCCAAACGAGAAAGGATATACCGACTACCCATTCTTAGAACTCCAACACAAGTAGTCAGGAACGTCAGGAATTAGGAGCCAGAAGCCGGTTTGGGGATTTTGTGTAACGGGCAGTCCATTGCCCGTCAGATTGTCTTGACTTCTGGCTTCTTAACAAAAAATTCATTAAAACCATGTAAAACCATGTTTATTTTCACATATTGTTTAAATGAAAATCACACTGCATTCTTTACATACAGATTTTTTGTATCAGAGGAATCATGCTTCACTCACGCATCACTTACGCATCACATCGCTCATTCCACTAGCCTTCACTTTAATTGGTTTCTGGTCTAGCGTAAAAAGCGCGATTGGGCAAAGCCCAGCGCCGCAAGCGGCGATCGCGCAGACTAGCGATAACATTTAACAAAAAGATAATTTTTATGCAACCAACAAGTCTGGATGACCAGCAAAAATCTCCAAATAATCTGTACACGGATACAAACTTCTACATTATTTGTGCAGTTTCTTTGATGGCAGTTCTTGGAGTATCCAGTGTGACTCCGGTCTTTCCCAAACTATCTGTAGAATTAAACGTCGATCCCCAAAATTTAGGATTGTTGGTTACAGTCTTCACGTTTCCTACTGTCGTTTTGGGTCCTATAATTGGTGTCCTTGCTGATAGATTTGGTAGAAAAAAAATTATCATCCCTGCACTGTTTTTATTTGGTATTGCGGGGACTGCTTGTGCTTTTAGCCATAATTTTAACCTTTTACTCTTGCTGCGTTTCTTACAAGGAATCGGTGCTGCTCCTTTGCTATCTCTCAGCATTACCTTAATTGGAGATTTATATGCAGGCGGCAAACGCACAACAGCAATAGGTTACAATACCAGCATCACAAGCACTGGTACAGCTGTTTATCCTATTATTGGCGGTTTATTGGCAACTTTCGGCTGGTATTACCCGTTTTTGTTACCCATTTTAGCGATTCCTATTGGATTGGTGGCGTTATTTTTATTAAAGAATTCAGAACCACAAGGACAAAGAAATCTTCGAGAGTATTTGCAAAATGCAGTACAAGCTTTGAAGAATCGTAAGTTGGCTGGACTTTTTATTGGCAGTGCTGCTAACTTTGTTCTTCTCTACGGAGCTTACATCACTTATTTACCTCAATTAATAAACGATACTTTCAAAGCACCTGCTGCCATCATTGGATTTATCCTCTCTAGTGTTTCTATTGCAATTGTGATTACATCTTCGCAACTAGGAAGGTTGACGAAAAAATTTCATACGACAACTTTAATTAGAGCATCTTTTGTTTTGTATGCTCTTGCTCTATTGACAGTTCCCCTCATACCACCCCTAACACCAAGTGTCTGGTTACTACTGATTCCAACCACTATTTTTGGCATTGGTATAGGGATTGGTGCTCCTAGTATCCAAACTCGTTTGACGGAGATTGCACCCAGAGAATATCTAGCTACAATTCTCTCTGTTAACGGAACATTTTTTGGCTTAGGTCAAACTCTTGGACCCCTAGTGATGCTTGTCGCTTTTAGTTTAGGAGGTATAAATAGCGTATTTTATGCAGGTGTAGGGTTTGCAATTCTTACTCTTGTGATTTTCAGGTATTGCACTTGCTTGTAATTAAGGAAAGACGTACTTAGAACTTACTCAGCAAATCTTGATCCGATACCAAAAAAATAGGTGGAAGCAATTCTATTCGTCAAGTTTTAGCAAGATGAGAACATTTTCCGCAAGAACATGAAAGACAGCAGCTTCAAACATTTGCCAATCTCTTTTATGTGTTTTGGTTTGATTTACAGCTTTCTTGTCAAACAAAAGGAAACGAAGTCAATTAACTTGAATTCATTACAAACTGACTTTGAAGGAATAACACAAAATGGTAACAATGAAAGCAGTACGCATTCATACGCATGGTGGACCTGAAACCTTAGTTTACGAAGATGCACCACGACCGGAACCAGCAGAGGATGAAGTTTTAATTCGCATTTATGCCGCAAGTGTCAATCCAGTTGACTGGAAAATTCGTAACGGCTATGGCAAAGACAGGTTCAAGCGCCACTTACCTTTTATTCTCGGTTGGGATGTCGCTGGAACCATTGAAGGAACTGGTTCTCAAGTCGAGCAGTTCCAACCTGGTGATGCGGTCTATGGCTATACAAGCTTGTTCCGTGATGGTGCTTATGCCGAGTTTATGGTGGCGAAGACAACAGAAATTGCTTTAAAGCCTACCTCTGTTGATTTCATTGAAGCAGCCGCCATCCCAGTAGCTGCACTGTCGGCATGGCAAGCACTGTTTGATACAGCCGATTTATCTGCAAATCAACGAGTACTGATTCACGCAGCATCGGGTGGAGTTGGTTCAATGGCGGTGCAGCTGGCAAAGGCGAAAGATGCTTACGTTATCGGCACAGCCTCGGCACGCAATGCCGACTTTCTCCGCGATCTAGGAGTCGATGAAATTATTGACTACCAGAAAACCAAGTTTGAGACAGCTGTGCAAGATTTGGATGTTGTTTTAGACACAATTGGCGGCGACACTCAAGAGCGCTCCTTTGGTGTATTGCGAAAAGATGGATTTCTTGTCTCTATCGTCTCTCCCCTGTCACAACAAACAGCTGCCAGTCACGGTGTGCGAAGCGCCATGATTGGCGTTCAACCCAACGCAGCACAACTGGACGAGATCACCGCGCTTGTAGACTCCGGAAAACTCAAGCCCTATGTAGAAACGGTACTGCCACTGAACGAGGCGCGACAGGCACAGAGATGAGTCAGAGCGGTCGCACGCGCGGCAAAATTGTCTTGCAAGTCGTTGACTGAGAAATGAAGATACTTTCGATAGTTGTTGGCTTTGGAATTATGAGTTTCTTGTGTGATATATAAAAAACCAGCAATTAAACAAGGGAGGTCACCGAAGCGCTATGGCTAAACCTGTCATCATAACGGTTGACGATGACCCAGAAGTTTTGCAAGCCGTGGCGCGGGATCTACGGCAGGAATATGGCGATCGCTTCCGAATTATCCGCGCCGACTCCGGTGCCAGTGCTCTGGAAGCCTTGGAACAACTCAAACTCCGCAATCAGCCAGTGTCGCTGTTTCTTGTCGATCAACGCATGCCACATATGTCTGGTGTGGAGTTTTTGGAACAAGCTATGTCAATGTTCCCAGATGCGAAACGTGCTTTACTCACCGCCTACGCAGATACCGATGCCGCCATCCGTGCCATCAACAACACAAAAATCGATTACTACTTAATGAAGCCGTGGGATCCACCAGAAGAACGCTTGTATCCAGTGCTGGACGATTTACTTGATGACTGGCAAGCAACCTTTCACCCACCGTTTGAAGGGATTCGTGTCATTGGTAACCGTTGGTCCCCCCATTCTCATCAAGTGAAAGATTTCTTGGCACGAAATCAAGTGCCTTATCAGTGGCTGGATATTGAATTATCAGAAGAAGCACAAAAACTTGCAGAATACGCTGAATGCGATCGCTTGCACCTACCTCTCGTCCTCTTTGCAGACGGTTCCCATGTCATGCAGCCAACAAACCTGCAAGTTGCTGAGAAAATTGGGCTGCGAACTCAAGCAGAAAAGCCATTTTATGATTTGATTATCGTTGGTGGTGGTCCTGCTGGCTTGGCAGCTGCGGTGTATGGTGCATCAGAAGGGCTACGTACGGTGATGATTGAACGTGAAGCCCCAGGAGGACAAGCTGGGACGAGTTCACGTATTGAAAATTACCTTGGGTTTCCCACAGGCTTAAGTGGAGGCGATTTGGCACGGCGTGCAGTTACACAGGCAAGACGCTTTGGTGTAGAAATTCTTACCCCACAAGATGTTACGGGTATTCGCTTAGAAGACCAGTATCGAATTGTGCAACTGGGAGATGATAGCGAAATCAGTTGTCACGCCATGATCTTAGCGCTGGGTGTGTCGTGGCGGCGGCTGGATGTTCCTGGACTTAACCGTTTGACTGGTGCAGGGGTCTACTACGGTGCTGCACAGGCTGAAGCAATGAGTTGCAAAGGTGAAGAAGTTTACATTGTGGGTGGGGCAAACTCAGCAGGACAAGCTGCGATGTACTTTTCTCGGTACGCCAAGCATGTGACGATGTTGGTGCGTGGCGACTCCTTGACTATAAGTATGTCTCAGTATCTGATTGACCAAATTGCAGAAACACCCAATATCACAGTCAAGACACATACTAGTGTGAGAGAGGCAAAAGGAGAAACAAGTTTAGAAGCAATTACTATTCACAATTCTTTAACAGGTGAAACACAAACAGTTCCTGCAACATCATTGTTTATTTTTATTGGCGCAGTTCCCCGCACTGAATGGTTAGATGGCGTCATTGAACGAGATGAACGTGGGTACATCATAACAGGTCCAGACTTGCACAAAGATGGAGAACGTATCAAGGGATGGACATTAGAACGCGATCCCTTTTTACTAGAAACGAACATCCCTGGAGTTTTTGCAGTGGGTGACGTGCGTCATGGTTCAGTCAAGCGAGTTGCTTCCGGCGTGGGTGAGGGTTCAATTTGCGTTCAGTTTGTCCATCGATATCTAAGCAACGTGTTGTGATAGCAATCAGTTATCAGTGAACAGTTATCAGGTATCAATGAACAGTTAACTGAATTGATGTCAACATTGAATTAGAAAGAAGAGGTGACAACCATGCAAGAAATAACTCTCGCTGAAGCATCAAAACATTTGCCGGAATTAATTGAAGCGGCTATGAGTGGCGAAGAAATAGTCATTACAAAAGACAATCAACCTGTTGTCAAATTAACTCCTGTATCATCTGAACGTCGTTCGCTGTTTGGGAGTGCTAAAGGCTTGATTACAGTATCAGATGATTTTGATGAACCGCTAGAAGACTTTAAGGATTATATGTAATGAGGCTGCTGCTGGATACTCACACGTTCATTTGGTTTTTTACAGGCAATACAAAAATCAGCAACCAAGTAAGGGTGCTAATTGAGAATGAAGATAACGAAAAGCTGCTAAGTACAGCTAGTCTCTGGGAGATGGCGATTAAACAAAGTACAGGCAAGCTGAGTTTTCATCTACCATTGAGGTGTTTATCACACAGCTACTCAATCTTAATGACTTCAGTTTACTAGACATCAAAATAGACCACCTTGCTGTTGTTGCAACGCTACCACTTTACCATAGAGACCCATTTGATAGACTTTTAATTTCACAATCTATCGTTGAAAAAATACCTATTTTGAGTATTGATTCAGCCTTTGATTCCTATCCTATTGAACGGCTATGGTAGGTAGCAATTATTAAATATAAATTTAATATAGCAGTCCTAAATCATTCGTGTTAGCGGAGCGTGCGCCTTAGCGCTCAACTCTCTCTTTTCCTCCTCTGCGCCACGCCAGATGCTACAACGGGGGAAACCCCCGCAACGCACTGGCTCCTCTGCGCCTCTGCGGTTAATTCAATCAAAACCTTTTTCACAACTCAAATAGGATTGCTATATAAGGAGTTGCCATGCTGCACGACCCAAATCAAATGACGCTGTTTCCGAAATTGCCAGATGATGCTTTGGATGAAATGAAGCAGTTTGGGAAAGAAATACAACTGAATGTGGGCGATGTGCTGTTTAGTGAAGGTGACTCAAAATATCATTTTTATGTTGTTTTAGAAGGCGAAGTTGAAATTACTAAGCAAGTTGGCGCTGAAACAAAAGTGCTGGCTATTCATCGTCGTGGTGAATTTATGGGCGAACTTTCGATGCTGACAGGTTCGGGTGCGATCGCCAACGCCCATGCGATCGCACCCAGTCGCGTTTTACAAATAGACGTTGAAACCTTTAGACATCTCCTCATTGAATGTTCACCTATTGCTGGCGTGATTCTCACTGCTATGGCAGGACGAACTAAAGACGTAGAAGCGCAACTACGACAGCAAGAAAAAATGGCAGCACTAGGTAAAATGTCAGCAGGTTTAGCACATGAATTGAATAACCCAGGGGCGGCGGCGCAACGAGCAGCTAGTCAATTGCGCAAGAATTTTCAAAATTTGCAAACTCAGGCTTTACAACTCAATTTACTATCTAAAGAACAACTAAAATTCATTCTCACGCGGGAGTATGACTGTGAAGTACCGCTTATCAGTGCTTACGGTAGAGAACTCAATCAAGTCTGGACGAATTTGATTGATAATGCCATTGATGCTATTCATGAACAAAATGGTCAAATCTGGATTCGCACGAGTTGCGAAAGTGACTTTTTGCTCGTGGAGATTGCTGACAATGGTCCTGGAATTCCCCCAGAAGTTCGGTCTCATATTTTTGAGCCATTTTTTACAACCAAAGGAGTTGGTGAGGGAACTGGGTTAGGTTTGCACATTGTCTACCGTATTGTTGTAGAACAGCATCAAGGTGATATTCGGGTGTTGTCACAGCCAGGAGATACTAGATTTCAGGTGCGCTTACCGATGAGTTTGTCTTAGTCAGCTTAAGCCAAATCTCGGTAAACTGATAGCTCATCTACTCTCATTTCAAAAGGCATTCCTTGACTCTTGGGAGGACAGACGCGAATTTTTGCATTGCTGACAATTTGGTGTAGCAATGCAGCCATCCTGACAAGGTTCTGTAACACACGCCAGTTCGTCACTTGATCTGGACATTCAACGACCAAAGTCAAAGTACTCAGGTGGGTAGTTACGTACCACCGACAATTAGACAATAAATCTTGGATGTTGCGATCGCACCCTTCATAAAAGTATCTGCTGATAGAATACTCTAGTTGCTGCCGTAGCATGATATCTGCTGATGTCAGTTGAACAGGGTGTGAATCTTCTTCATGAAAAAAATGCTTCCTTTTCATCTCCTTGTCTCTCAATTGCTCTCACTATTTTCCAATTACCATTGCAGAAAGTAAGTCTTTCTTTCTAAAAATTCCTGAGTTTCGTTATCATAGAAAGCACCAATACCACTACACGGAATATCCGAATAGTTTTTGAATAGATACACTCTTTGTTTCAACAAACCAACAATTTGTCGTATTGCAGTTTGTTTGACAATTGTTGTTGTTGGAAATAAAAAATAAAGTGACAGCACTATCTTTTACAATAGCTTGATGTATACACAAGTCATACTAAATCCAGTTTATCAATCCCCTTGTTCTATAGTCCATTTAGGTAAGCAAGTCTTATGTTGCTGCACCTGTGCTAGAAGACAGAGAGGTTAGAAATGCGGATTTTGACTTTCTTTCTTGAAACTCACAACGAGCGAGATGGTATAAGCAGTCATAAACTCTTTATTCTCAAAGCCGATTTAGGCTTTGAGAGCGAGTTTATCAACATCAAAATTAATTGTAAGTCTCTATTTTTTAGATAAGTTGAGGCAGCAATAGCACCTAGATGATGTCCGCTATCTAAAAAGCAATACCTCACACTCCTTTATTTATATTTCCAACTAGACCTATAATAAACGCAAATCATAGAAAAAATGAATCCAATGATACGATTATTCGATAAAATCACCCCTCAAAACCATCATCAATCAATTCATATATGAGCACTAGATAATTATTTGCAATTCCTAGAAAATAAATACCTTTCAGTATTCCTTATTTTCCTGTAGTCTGCTAGTAAAAATCAGTATAATCAAGAGTAAAAAATAATAAATAAAATCGTAAATTATAAAAAATGTTTTGATAAAATTTATCAAAAATAGGACTTCTCTTTGATTTTTGTGAAAGTGCCTGCGCTTTGCGCTTAAAAAACTCAGTACACCTTTATTCCTTCTTCCCTGTTAAGAGTTAAGAGTCTCTACGAATGATTCACACAATCAAAATCGAATTGCTATATCAGAAAGTTAGTTAGCCAAATCAATGAATAGGATTATTAA
>JAAUSC010000152.1 GCA_012031965.1 Scytonema sp. RU_4_4 | reverse complement strand
ATGGTAACTGTCCCATTGAAAGTACATTACAAAAGTACACCAAATCCAGTAACCCCAAGGCGGTAACGGTTCAAAAATATAAAGCCGTCCTAGAAGGACGGGGTTTCAGACCCATAATTTTCGATGAAATGATGAGTGATAACCGAAGAAAGAACGGGCTACGCCCCGCTACGCTAACAGTTGTCAGAACGGGCTAGCCCCTAAGGGGGCGCACTCAAAGGATGCCCCGCTGCGCGCTCCAGAATTGGAGAATTGGAGAAATGGAGAATAGGGTACATGCGAACATATTTTTTGTGAATGAAGAATATGTATTTCGAGACACCCGGAGGGTGCGATGAAATACGGCATCCTTATACAAATAAGCGCGCATTGATTTATGGGGATGTGTTCTGCGTTCTAACTTGGTGCATTCTTCTTAAAATTGCCATAGAATCATTGACTATCCAGGGTATATTTTTTAGCAATGTTTATGATTCGTTCTGGTCAGGAAAGTTGAGAATGGGCAAGCGATCGCCTCGAAACAATTCTTCAGTTGCTTCCCCGACTGCTTGTAGAGTTTCTACAGTTGCTTTTTCTGCCATCAGCAACAGTAGTATGGACGCGGTACCAACTTGTAAAAGCAAAGACTGGGGGATGGTAAATAAAACCAGATTTAGTCCAGAATCAGATGAAGAATCAGGGTTTACAGGTGGCATTTGCTATTTCCTGGGAGTTCAAGAATGAGAGGGACAAAATGCAAAACCAAACAACAAGTGAGATAGTGTTGCTGGAGGGTAACTCGAAGATAGGCAACTGGCGTGCCTTCCAAAGGGAGGAGCGACACTAACGCCTTACGGCGTGCGCTCTGCGCATACCCGAAAGATCAGTTTTGTGACTGTACACAACTATTTTTGCCGATTTTACAAAGTTATAAGGTAACAAAAGTGTTAAAAAAAACGACATAGTGTGATAAATCTATGGTTCTAGTTTACAAGGTATTGGGGATTAGCGATTCGGGAATAGCCACTGGACATCAAATCACCTAATTCCTAGTAGGAATGTATTGACAAAATTACCCTGACCGAGTATCAAATTTTTTGTTGAATCAAAGCACTGTTCCCTAACACTAGCTTTCAGTAAAGTCAATTTTCCATGAAAACAGAATTACCAGATCGCCAAAAATCTCTAGTGCAGTGGATTAGCCAAGCAACAGGGATTAGCACTTTCGGGGTGAAAATCCGATTGCGGGGAAACAACCTACACATTTTATGCGAAGGTCGAGAATGTCCTCAGCGTTGGCGAACTCTGTCTGACTTGCTGCGAGCATTACAACAAACAGACTTGGATGTCCTGACAAACCGAGAGCAACCAGCGATTTATCAGGTCTTTGTCTACGGACGGAAAAAAGGAGAAAATCGCGCCAAATGGTGCCATAAAGTTTATCTCAATCAACTCGATCGGCATTTAGAACAGGTAGAGCAAGCGCTCTTAGAAGATGAGGAAAAATCTCAAAAACCCAGTGGGGCGCTCATTGCTTCTAATGAAAGTTTGGCTCGTCTTGGAGAGCCAGAGGCGATCGCCCGTTATCTCAGTGAAACCTTAAGTACCTTTGGTATTGCTGTAGAGGTTAAAGTCATCAAGCAAAAAGCTACACAAAACAATCAGAAAAATGAAAGTCGCCTGTGGATATTTTGTGAATCGGGTTACAGCCCCGATGTATCCTTAATTGCTGAACCAGTCGCCCAGAAATTACGACATCTTAAACTTTCTGGTTATCAAGATGCTGTGATTGCTTCGCGTGTCAGAGGTGAAAACACGGTAGATTGGCTACTCAAGATAGATTTGACGCCATCCGAAGTCATGCTTAAGGAATGGGCGCGGTGGGGAGATGTGCAAGCGCTGTCACATTTGTTAAGCGAGAGGTTGTTAGAGTTAAAAGTAGCAGTTGGGGCAACACTCAAAGAATCAACACTACATATATTTTGTACCCCAGCTTTTGATCCACTCTTAACTGCTCCAGTACCAGATAAGATACTGTGTTTAGAAGCTATAAAACCCTTTTTAGAAAAAATAGCTCCCCAAGGCATTGTTGCAACCACAGTGTATGGACAAAAAACAACAGACAATAAACCAGTCTGGGTTGATTGGTTGTCCTTACCTGCTAACGAACATCCAGCTTTAGCAATATCAGCCCAACAGCTGGCGACTTCTGGGGATGAACCTGCTATTGTTTTCTTACTTGAGCGTTTGCTCAACCCTGATCTAGATGCACGCCTGAAAACGGGAGGGATTAGCGTCCTTCTGCTTCGCAAAGGGGATTTATTGCACATCATGTGTGATGCACCCGTTTGTCCAGCACGCCAACAAGTTGCATCAGTTGTGACTGAGTTTGTGCGTCAGTTAAAAATTCCAGGAATTGCGGGTGTGCGTGTCTATGGTCGTCGTGCTGGCAACAAGGAACCTTTTTGGCACTACAGTGTTGATTATGAGCACCGCCAACGCTTAGTAAGCGAAGCAACTCCAGAATTTGCCGCAACCTCTGCTTACGTTCATGAGCATCTACTATCTAAGATTGACGAACCTGTGCTGCGCCCTAACCTATCTACAGAGGAAATTTACATTTTTGTCACGCAAGTGACTCAAGATTGGAGCGCAACTGTCAAAAAGCTTTTTTTAGAAACACAGCTATTTACAGATAACGAGCAATCACAAGAACAAACAACACACCATCAAGGACTGAGAGTTGCCTTAGTTTGGGGTACATTGGGATTGCTGCTGACCTTACAAACAGATTGGATTTTGGAGAAAATTTTAGCCCGTAGCATACCCCCAACCTCCACAGTTGCTAGTATTTCACCCAAATCATCCTCTCATATTGGAACATCGTCCACTTCTGAGGCTGACGAGAGACAGAGAACAGCGTTTTTTACCAGTACTTCTCAAGAAAAATCTCCAAAACGTGGGAATAGTGTCTCCAATACTTCTCAATCTACACAAGCAGATTTGCAAGCCTCACCATTGAAGCCAAAAGCAACAT
Organism: Scytonema sp. RU_4_4; assembly: GCA_012031965.1. Classification (GTDB taxonomy): domain Bacteria; phylum Cyanobacteriota; class Cyanobacteriia; order Cyanobacteriales; family Nostocaceae; genus Brasilonema. The sequence continues at coordinate 13,834 of JAAUSC010000152.1, read as the reverse complement.
CAACGGCCATTCTTCTTGCAGCACGTTCTCACAAATCGGGAGCATTGCTAACACAAATACCAAGTTTTCATGCTCGGCAATTAGATGAACAACTCGCACTATACAAACAGCGTTTAGCAAAAACAGGGCATCCACCAGATATATTAATTATTGGCTCTTCACGAGCTCTAAGAGGAATAGATCCTGTTGCTCTTTCCAAATCTTTGGCTACTCCAGACTCTCATCATATCGATGTTTTTAACTTTGGTATTAATGGTGCCACAGCCAAAGTTGTCGATTTTGTTGTGCGTCAAGTTCTTGAGCCATCGGAACTACCAAAACTTATTATTTGGGCAGATGGTGCTCGTGCTTTTAACAGTGGTCGAGAGGATATCACCTTTAGCACAATTGCTGCATCACCCGGATATAAATATATCTTGGAAAAAGCAGTAGAAAAAACAAATTCTACTGGTACAATTAACAGCACAGAACAAGAAAAGCAAACTCAGGCAGATAATAGCGCTTATCAAGCGGTAGATCATTGGTTAAATAAAAATCTAGCTGCTTTATCTGCTAGCTATGAAAAGCGTGACAATCTCAAAAATCTTTTGAAACAACAATTGAAATCTTTGCCTATTATTAGTAATACTAATCAAGCAGCTACGAAAAAATCACGCAACTTGAATCTAGAAGATATTTCACAGCAAGCAGTTGACTTTGATGGATTTCTTGCTCTTTCCACTCGCTTCCAACCGACTACATACTATCAGAAACATTCTCAGGTTTCTGGGAACTACGATAACGACTACAAATCTTTTCGACTCCAAGGTGACCAAGATATTGCTCTACAAGAACTACTTGGATTTACCCAGTCTCAGAAAATAACCCTAGTCTTTGTCAATATGCCTCTTACCGTATATTATTTAGACTCCGTACGCTCAAAACATGAGCAAGAATTTCAGCAATATATGCTAAGTTTATCTGGCAACCCAAACTTCATTTACCGAGACTTCAGTCAATTAATACCCAAGGCAAATGACTATTTTTCTGACCCTAGCCATCTTAATCGCTACGGTGCTTACAAAATCTCGAAAAAACTTGCTAATGACCCTATGATTCCTTGGCCTTTTAAGTAGTGTGGGGTCTATGGTCTCCGTTCGCTATCAAATTCAAGACTTTTTTCAAAAAAGCAAAGTTTTGGATAACCATTACAGCTTGTTATATTAGTAATACGTTAAAGGATTGGTAACAATCATTCACAAATCTTAACAAAAAGAAGTAACAAGTTTTAGAGTAGCCAGCCGCTACCCTACTTGGTATGTGTCTCTCTGCATGAGGTAGGAAAATCGCTGGTTTTGCAGCAAAAAACGTGTCTTTTTGCGGTATTAAGCTGAATCGCGTGACGTAAAGGACAGTTATTAACTGTATATTACCTGTCATGCAAAAAACAAGAGTGGCAAAAACCGCCATTCTAAACTGCAAAAGACTGTCCTACACATTTGACGAATTTACGAGTATGGGTACCAATAAAAGAAGTTCCACTTGCCTAAAAAAGGAGAATAGGGGCTTGGCAATCAATCACTGGAAACAAGACCTCAAAAATGATCTCATTGCTGGATTGTTGGTCGTGATTCCCCTCGCAACTACCATTTGGCTGACAATAACTGTTGCAAGTTGGGTCATTAACTTTCTTACCCAGATTCCCAAACAACTGAATCCGTTTCAGGGGATGCATCCGATTTTGATCAATCTACTTAATCTCTTAGTGGGACTCATGGTGCCACTACTGAGTATACTCTTGATTGGCTTGATGGCTAGGAATATTGCAGGGCAGTGGTTGCTAGATGTGGGTGAGCGGCTATTGCAGGCAATTCCCTTAGCTGGACAGGTTTACAAAACTCTCAAGCAACTTTTAGAAACACTCCTAAAAGACACCAACGGCAAGTTTCGCCGTGTTGTTTTAGTAGAATATCCCCGGCGGGGAATGTGGGCGATCGCCTTCGTTACGGGTGTCATCAGTAGCGAGATCCAGGCTCAGATGTCTCGCCCTGTGTTAAGCGTTTTCATCCCAACAACCCCCAATCCCGCCACTGGATGGTATGCAGTTGTTCCAGAAGAAGAAGCTATCAACGTGTCATTATCAATTGAAGATGCCTTCAAAATTATAGTCTCTGGTGGCATTGTTGCTCCCAACAACTCCCTACCTCCCTTAGTTATCTCCCAAGAGCACAAACTAGAAATGCCACCTTTGGAAGCAAAGCGGCAGATTATTCCTCTCGAAGAAACTTAAAATCATTAGTTACTAGTCATTAATCATTAGTCATTAGTCAAGAATTTCCTGTTCTCTTGTCCTCCTTGTCCGCTTGTCTTCTCATCCCTCATCCCTAACTCACTTTTATGCAAGAGCGTAAACCTCGTCAAATTGCTCGTGAATTGGCTCTTTTAAGCCTCAGCCAACTGCCAATAAGCCCAAAGAAATTAGAAAAGATACCACAAGAACAACTCGTATCAAAGTTGGTGCTAGCAGCAGTACGTACCTTACGATCCGAAGTCCAAGATACCTTAGACAATGCTGCTGGCGAACTGCAACGCAGTCATGATCGTCTTTTAACTAGCCAAACACGCGCCACTGACTTAAATACTGCCAGAACAATGCTCAAAGAAGCAGTTGTGTACACGCAAACAGCAATCAACAAGCTAGCTGCGGCTGTTGAATTTCCTGAACTCATTCAACTGGCTAATCAAGATCGAGAAGTGCGCGAGTACGCCAAAGACATTATCATAACTGTCAATGAAAACCGAAACACCATAGACGAGCAAATTTCCACTGCCTTGGTAGATTGGCAAGTCACTCGCCTTGCCCACATTGACCGAGATATACTCAGAATCGCTGTGACAGAAATGAAGTATCTTCAAGTTCCCAATAGTGTCGCAATCAACGAAGCTGTAGAACTCGCTAAGCGCTACAGTGAAGAAGACAGCCATCGATTTATTAATGGTGTTCTGCGCCGAGTGACGGAGCAAAGAAAAATAGCAAGTACTCTATAGCCAAAAGCTTTATTCTTGCAAACGGTTATAAGCTTATTATTTGTGGCAAATATTTGAGGTAATGTAGTCATGGCGAACATGATTACATCCCTTCTCGAAAATCTCGCTGTCACGAAAAGCGGGAGTGTCAAAATTTAGATAAAAACTTATAATTTTATAACATCTTAGCTGCAATGGTTTTTAATTGGTTCCGCCGTCAACATAACGAGCCTTCTGGTACTCCTTCTCAACAGAAGCAGGAAGAAACTCCTGCTGCAAAAGAAGTCCAACCACAACCAGCTGAAACGCCAACCTCAGAAACTGCACCCGAGGTAGCTACTGATCTGCTGGCTTACGCTAAAGCAGCCTACAAAAATATTCAGCAAAGGCAACAATCTGAATCACTAGAAACTCCAGCAACTGAGGTGATAGCCGAAGCACCTCCAGAAAAACCTGCAGCAGAAACGACACAACCTCCAGAAGAAGCAGTGGATTCTGTACCTGTCGAGGCAGAAACAGCACAACTCCCAGAAGAAGCTGATGTGACTGCAGCCCAAACCACTGCTGAAGAACCAGAAGGTACAGATCAACTCAGCACAGCGCCAGCAGTAGCCGCAATTGCCGAAGAACCAGATGCTGAAAGTGTGAGCACAGAAAGTGTTGTTTTACCAGAAACCACTGAACTCCCGACAACAGCACCTACAACTTTATCCTTTTTAGAAAGAGCAGCAGCAGAACGACAAGCAAAGCAGGAAAGACTGATCGCCACTGCTATTGAAGTGACAGAACCAGAGGTGGTACAGCCAGCCGCTGCAACAAGTACCGCGCCAGAAGTTACAGAGGAAACTGCTGGACTTGACTTTGATGAGGGGTTCTTGTGGTCCACAGAAGTCCTTGCTGCACAAGGTAGGCGTCCAGAAGATATTTCTTTTGAAGAAATCACTTGGTTGAAAAAACTGCGACAAGGCTTAGACAAAACCCGTCGTAACATCGTCAATCAACTCAAGGCAATTGTCGGACAGGGACCACTGAACCAAGCAGCGGTGACGGAGATTGAATCATTGCTTTTGCAAGCCGATGTCGGTGTTGAGGCAACAGATTATATCATCAGCACGTTACAGCAAAAGCTTCGCGAAGAAGTCCTGCCACCAGAGGAGGCGATCGCCTACCTTAAAGGTATCTTGCGAGATATGCTGGATACACCAGTGAAAAAATCTGACAAGCCTATCTTTGTTCCAGAAAAAGAAACTCTCAATGTTTGGTTAATCACTGGGGTAAATGGCGCTGGTAAAACAACCACCATCGGTAAAATTGCCCACTTAGCACAGAAATCTGGTTACAAATCCTTGATTGGTGCAGCAGATACCTTCCGCGCTGCAGCCGTAGAACAGGTCAGGATTTGGGGAGAAAGAAGTGGTGTGCAGGTCATTTTCAATCCTGCCAAGAATGCCGATCCAGCAGCAGTTGTGTTTGATGCCATTTCTGCTGCTACGGCACGAGGAACAGAATTACTTCTGGTGGATACAGCAGGACGACTACAAAATAAGAAAAATTTGATGGACGAACTCAGTAAAATCCGTCGCATCATTGATAAAAAAGCTCCTAGTGCTAAAGTAGAGTCCCTTTTGGTTTTAGATGCAACTCTCGGTCAAAATGGATTGCGGCAAGCTGAAATCTTTTCTCAAGCAGCACAACTGAGTGGTGTTGTTTTGACTAAGCTTGATAGCACTGCAAAAGGAGGCGTTGCCCTTGCTGTTGTGCAGCAGTTAGGCTTACCTATTCGTTTTATTGGTGCTGGAGAAGGAATTGAAGACTTGCGTCCTTTTTCTAGCTACGAGTTCGTGGAAGCACTTTTGAATGGTTAGCGTGACACACCGTTGTGTATTTAATTCAATCGTGGAGCAGGAGCAAGAGTAGTTTATCCAAAATCAGCTAGATGGCAAACAAGCAGCAGGAGGGTATCTCTCCGTAATTATCTGGCGTTGGAGACCCTCCTGCATAGTGCTGGCTCACTGATAACTGATAACTGCTAAGCTACGGCAGCAGGTATACGCTCCAACAAACCTTCCTTCTGTGCCATAGATAACATGAGGTCAATCACACGATTCGAGTAACCCCACTCGTTGTCATACCAGGCAACAACCTTAAAGAAGTTAGAGTTGAGTTCAATACCTGCACCTGCGTCAAAGATGCTGGAACGAACATCACCCTGAAAATCTGTGGAAACTACTTCGTCTTCTGTGTAGCCTAAGATACCTTTCATTTCTCCTTCAGAAGCCTCCTTCATAGCCGCACAAATTTCTTTGTAACTAGTAGATTTAGCAGTCTTAAAGGTTAAATCTACTACCGAAACATCGGGAGTTGGAACTCGGAATGCCATGCCAGTCAACTTGCCCTTTAACTCTGGCAAAACAAGTGCTACGGCTTTTGCTGCGCCTGTAGAAGAGGGAATAATGTTCTGTGCTGCACCGCGACCTCCTCGCCAGTCCTTTTTGCTGGGACCATCTACTGTAGGCTGTGTGGCGGTCATAGCGTGAACTGTGGTCATCAGCCCTTCGGTTAACCCAAAGTTATCGTTGATGACTTTAGCGACAGGAGCCAAACAGTTTGTGGTGCAGCTGGCATTAGAAACGATGGTGTCTTTTGCCGGGTCAAACAGGTGATGATTAACACCTATCAGTAGAGTAGGAACTCTGTCTGGGTCTTTCGTGGGAGCGGAAATGATAACCCGCTTTGCTCCTGCTTTGAGGTGATTTGCTGCTCCTTCATGGTTGGTGAAAAGACCTGTAGATTCAACGACATAATCTGCACCCAATTTGCCCCAGGGCAATTCTGCTGGATTCCTAATTGACACACAAGGAATGAAGTGCCCATTGACAACGATACCATCATCCTTTGCCTCAACCTTGCCCTTATAGGTTCCATGAGTTGAGTCGTACTTTAGTAGGTAAGCGAGGTTATCTGGTGGTACCAAGTCGTTAATACCGACAAACTCAATGTTGGGGTTATTAATCCCAGCGCGAAACACAAGACGCCCAATACGACCAAATCCATTAATACCAACTTTTAACCTAGTCAAGATGAAACCTCCTGTTGTCGGAGACTAAACAAAGGGAGAAAGTCAAAAGAGATTCTCTTTTACTCTTTACTTCCCAATCCTGACAGTCCCGGCGCACCAAGGCGTATTTACTTGGCATCTTTTAAGGTTTTTGCTATTTACACAGCTTTCTGTACCTTTTTTGGTAAGCATTACAACCATCGGTTTTTGGTTCAAAGTCAAGACAGCCAATCGCTTCTAAGGAACATGCTTTTATTGGGTGAACTGTACACTTGAGGCGGTGGTCATCAGTAAAATATTCACAACCAGGACAAGGAACTTGATGCAGCCTTTTGAGATGACTTGCTCCTGTTTTCAAGGTTACCCAGACATTCCAAATAAATAACGTCAGAATTCCCCACGCACAGAAAGCGCAAAAAAGTGTAGCCATAATTGTTAAGCCTCAAATTATTAAGCCTCAAAATAACTTTAAAAAATTGCCTGCAGCTAACTCCTGGTCACTACAGGCATGAGACATTTATTTAGCTGTCGTTGAGAGAAACTTTATTAACAATTAACAGTTATCAGTTATCAGTTATCACTCTTTACTGATAACTGATAACTGTTCACTGATTTAAGGTCATGCTTGACGCCCGCGCCAAGAATGCCAAACAAAACCAAAAAACGCCAATGCACCCAAAAAGAACTGGATATTTGCCAAACCAACACGGTCTGTCCCGTAAAATTCTGGTGGAAAAACTGTCGTGTTATACCCAATAAACACGGCAGAAATAAAACCCATCAAAGCCAAACCTAGCAAACTGTAGGAAAGGATTTCCTCGCCATTTGCAATTGGGAAAATTCGCCTGATCCAAATAAAAGGTGGTACAACAATGTGCCATACACCACCCGCAATTAAAATCAAACTTATCCAAATGTGACCACCAATAACATCTTCTAAATTGTCAACACTTGCCATTCCTAAAAGTGTCCAGCTACTATCTTTCATGCCAACTAAGTAGCCAAAGATTGTCATTGGGTCGAGAGTAGGATTGGTCACGAGGCGAACATTTTCGATGTTGGTGTCATAAATTCCACCAAAAAACATTGCTTTTAGCACCAATAGCAATGCACCAAACCCAGAATAATCAGGTGATGACCTAAAATGAAACCCAGTTGCTTGGGGTCGTTCCATTCATAGTGAAATTTCGCAACTCGTCCTCCAGCATTGTGCAAAATAGCTGGAGCGCGAAATACATGAAAAAGTCCCCCTGCGCCCAAAACAGCGGATGCAACTAAATGCAACATTCCAATAACAAAGTAGGGATAAGTATCGACGACTTCACCCCCAGCACCTACTCCCCAACCTAAAGTTGCTAAGTGGGGTAATAGAGTCAGTCCCTGCTCATACATTGGTATACCAGGGATAAACCGTGTCACTTCTGATATGGTCGTTGCTCCTACCCAAAACATAATCAAGCCCGCGTGAGCGACGTGAGCGCCCAAAAGCTGACCAGATAAGTCAATTAAACGAGCATTACCAATTAACCAAGGGGAATCTGTATTTGCTGCAAAGGTTTTATCAGTAGAAACTGCCACAATTCAATTCCTTTGTGAACATGGGCTGTAAGATTTTGGTAATCCAAAATCCAAAATCTTACAATTTCAGGACTTACGCAAAGAAACCCGGTTTCTACCAAAAATCGTCTGTTTTGCAACTAAATACGAACTAAGAAACCGGGTTTCTAGCAGATGATGCGTAAGTCCTAAATCGATAAAGTTTTACGATTCGCTACTAACGGTATCGCTGCTAACAGCATTTAATGCCCTTTCAACTTGTCTGAAATCAACACCAATGGCGCGGAGTGCGTGCCACAAATGACCTTGCAGGAAGAAGAAAGCTAAGAAGAAGTGAGCATTTGCCAACCAAGCACGAGCCGTGTAAGCGCCATTTGCCAACTTGACGCTATCGGCAAAGTAGGGTGTAACACCAAATTTGACTTCTAAAACAGGTCCGTAAAATTCCACGGGATAAGCTAAGGTATTCACTGCGCTAAAATAAGCTGCAACAAATCCCGCTAAGGCAATACCACCCAAAGAGTAGGAAAGAATGGCTTCACCAGAAAAGATTAAAAGCTTCTTCGCCCAAGCAAAAGGCTCTGTAATGATGTGCCAAATACCTCCACCAATGAGCAACAAGCCCACATATATATGACCACCAACTAAATCTTCTAAGTTGTTAACGGTGGCAAAGTGGGTTTGATAGCCGTAGATAACAAATGGGTTGAGTGTGGGATCAGTCACGACTCGGACATCATGAATTGTGGAGTCGTAGAGTCCTCCCCAGAACATTGCTTTCCCCACAAGCAGTAAAGCGCCTACTCCCAAGAAAATCAGGTGATGTCCCAAGATAAAGCTGAGTTTTTTGGGGTCGTTCCATTCAAAATGAAATTTACGAGGGCGACCAGAAGCGTCTTTCAAGTTCTGAGGACCTTTGAAAGTATGGAAGAGCGCACCTGCACCCAAGACGGCGGATGAGATGAGGTGCAAAGCTCCAATGACGAAATAGGGGTAAGTATTGACTATCTGACCACCTTCTCCCACACCAAAGCCTAAAGTCGCTAAGTGGGGCAGCAAAATCAGCCCTTGCTCGCCCATCGGTACGTCGGGATTGTATCGAGAGAGTTCAAACCAAGTAAATGCACCCGCCCAGAGAGTTGTTAGTGCAGCTTGTGCGACATGTGCGCCAATAAATAAGCCGGAGAGATTAACGAAGCGAGCGTTACCAGCCCACCAATCATATTTGACCTTTGGATTACCGTATGTTTGCATGACCTTTCTCTTGATAAGTTGTTGCTAATTATCATCAACTAAGTTGATTTCAAGTTGATTTCCATTTACGTGAACGAACGTACCAGTTCAACCAAAAAATCGCTATTGTTCAAAAGCAGGAAGGCAAAGAAGGCTCCGCCACAACTACCTACTGTCCAGCCAACATTAAAGTTGTTCCAAGACTGAGCGGTTTTCATGTTATCTGGTAGCTCTCCTTTAGGAGATGTCTTCTTTTGAAATGATGCACTCGCATACAACGACAGACAAACTGACAGAAGAAACAGCAGACCAATTGTGGAAGCTAGCCCTGCTAGGTTTGCTAATTCGGTATCCCGCAGAGGACCCAACTTCACAAATGGACCAATTAGGAAGTAGCCGTGTGCCATGCCAATTTCCAAACCCCGTGCAAAGGGAGATAATCCTTGACGGTAAATCGGCAGATTCTGCAAATATGTCTGCGTTATGCTAGCAGTATTAACTGGAGTCGCAAGATTCCCAACTTCTGGCGTCTTCACATAATTGATCACTCCTTGTTGAAAATCAAGCCCTGCAGCTATGGTACGCACCCTCAGTGCATGCCAAATGTGACCAGTCAAAAAGACTGCTGCTAAAGCGAAGTGACTGGTGGCAAGCCAAGCGCGAACTGTCACAATTCCTGATTCAGTGGTACTGAGTCCCAGTGGACCATAAAACACCGTTGGGTACACTGTGTCATTCACTGTGACAAAGTATGCGGCGAGAAATCCCATATATGCGAGAGCGCCTAGGCTGTAGGATAGGTAAGCTTCACCAGACCAAAACAGTACTCGTTTTGCCCATGCAAAAGGTTGAGTGAAGATGTGCCATAATCCACCGCCAATGCACAGTAATCCTACCCAGATGTGTCCGCCGACGACATCTTCTAAGTTGTTGACTGCTGCCATCCCCTGATTGCCAAAAACACCGAAGAGATAGCTAAAGATGCGAACAGCGTTGAGAGTCGGTTGACTAATCACCCGCACAGAAGCAACTGCCGGATCGTATAGACCACCCCAAAACAGTGCCTTAGCCACCAATAACCAGGCTCCAAGTCCTAGCAAAAGCAAATGAATACCAAGAATGGTGGTCATCTTGTCTTCATCTTTCCAGTCGTAGCCAAAGAAACCAAAGAAGGTCTGATTTTCAGGCAAGACTTTCGGACCGAGAACGGCATGGTAAATGCCACCAGCGCCCAACACAGCTGAGCTGACTAGGTGTAGAACACCGATGACAAAATAGGGATAGGTATCAACAATCTGTCCATCATTGCCAACACCAAATCCTAAAGTTGCCAAATGGGGTAACAGAATTAACCCCTGCTCGTACAGGGGACGGGAGGGGTCATACTTGGTCAGTTCAAATAGGGTCATAGCACCAGCCCACAGGACAATTAACCCTGCATGGGCAATATGAGCGCCCAAAAGCCGACCCGATAGGTTAATAAACCGAGCATTACCTGCCCACCAACCAAATTCCTGCTGAGTCGATGTTGTGCTCATTGTTGCAGTTGCCATTGTTAAATGACCTCCCCACGAGTGGAACGCACAACTTTGCCTTGCTGGAAGTCAAAGCCAGCAGCACGCAGAGCATGCCAAAGATGCCCTTGCAAAAAGAAAAAGCCTAGCCAGAAGTGAGCATTTGCCAGCCAAACGCGAGAGGACAGTAAATCTTCACTCTGGAAGTAGGGGAAGCGGTCAAACCCAATATTCAGCGCTGGTCCGTAAAACTCAGCAGGGTAGACTAGTGTGTTTACAGAGACGAAGTAAGCAGCAATCAAACTCATTAAACTCACAGCCCCCAAACTGTAGGAAAGGTAGGCTTCTCCGGACCAGACAAAAAGCTGCTTTGTCCAGGGAAAAGGTTGAGTCACAATGTGCCACAAACCCCCAGCAATGCAGAGAGCGCTGACCCAGATGTGACCACCAACGACATCTTCGAGGTTGTTAACTCCAGCGATCCATTGCTTTCCATTCACACCAAACAGATAGCCAAAAATCATGCCAGGATTCAAGGTTGGGCTAGTAATCGCCCGTACCTCCCCCACTGTGGAGTCGTACAAGCCGCCGAAGAACATGGCTTTAGCAACGAGTAAGCCAGCTCCCAGCCCCAGCAGCACTAGGTGAATGCCCAAAATCGTGGTCATTTTGTTGGCATCTTGCCAGCGGTAGCCGAAGAAGGAAAATCTCTGTTCCAAAACTTCCGGTGCTTGCAAAGCATGGAATATGCCGCCAAATCCCAAAAAGGCTGAGCTAATCAGGTGCAACACCCCAATGACAAAGTAGGGATAAGTATCAACAATCTGTCCATCATTGCCAACACCAAATCCTAAAGTTGCTAAATGTGGCAAGAGAATCAAGCCCTGCTCGTACATGGGTTGCGCGGTGTTAAAGCGAGCCAATTCAAACAAGGTTGTCGCCCCTGCCCACAAAACAATCAACCCTGCATGAGCGACATGAGCACCTAAAAGTCGTCCTGAGAGGTCAGTTAACCGGGCGTTCCCTGACCACCAAGGAATTGACACGGGAGTTTGAACAGCCATGTTGGTCATGGCTTTATCTCCTGAAAAATTATCAAAAAAGTGGAAATTTGCATCAACCTTAATGAAGAAGTATCTCAATAAGTGTTGCGTTTATCCTATCAGAGTTCTTGCAAATTCTTCTCAATTTTTATGTGAATTTTTGTAAATCTCCAGGCTGAGATTTTCGCCTTTCTTAACAAAACGACAAATCAGCCTATCACACAACACCTTGAAAGGGCGAGTGCAAAAAGGCAGAAGGTAGAAGGCTAGGATGTCTATCAAATCAACGTTTTGTCGATTTTGAACTGTCTAGTTATTTCTGCCAGCCTGCACTAGTCCTAATCATGCCTGACTAAGTTGGTTGGAGTTTAAACTAGTCAGGAGTACGAAACTATTGAAAAAATTAGATAACAAACTTTATTAATAAGCAACAATGATGTGTAGAAGCCATGCCATCATAACAGAAACTCTCGTTAAAATGTGTCAGCACAATCAACTCATACACTTGGAAAGTTGGGAAGCTCCATTTGGAAATTTCATAGTGTATATAAGAAAAGTCGCGATTGGGCAAAACTGTCTCTAGCTAATGCCATCATTATTAGGTGCAGTATATATGAAATCATCACAGGTCGCAGGGGTTTTACGAGTTGCAGGAGTTTGGGTATATACTATACTACCACTTAGGACTTTTCCTCAATAAACGTAACTCAATTACCACTACAGGGCTGCTAAATTGGAAATATGTATTATGCTGCTTCAAAAACCGACCAACGGATAGAGATCATATTTATGAAGAGCAAAATGAAGAGCAAAAATCAAGTCATCTTCGCCTTATTGTTGAGAAGCGCTATAGTCTTTTCACCCATCTTACTGTCCGTTGGTATTGCCAATGCCCAAAAAACACCTTCTTCCCCGCAGCCTCCGGTACTTTCCACCCCAACTCGGGAAGAACTACCACAACTGACACAAGAACATCGTCTTTTTCTCAAGAAAACTATCTTGTTCAATGTTTGGCTAGCTATACTGACTACTCTTCCTCTCACAGTCATTGCTGCTTTCTTACTCCTGCGACGGATTGCTATCCGTGAGATAGTTGATAAAGCAATGGAACGGCTACACGGACTGGAAGAATTAGAAAAACAGTTAGCCACTGTCAAGCAAGAAGCACAAACGCTTATCCAAGAAACTAGAAATACAACTTCTGACTTAGACAAAGAACTAAAGGCACTTCAACAAAAAATCACAACAGAGCAAGAAAGTTTGTCTAGACTCCCATCTGAGATATCTCATTTCAAAAAGCAACTTCTAGCAGAATTAGAAACAGCAATCAAAAAGTCGAAACAAGAAGTACAAACTTTAGAAAATGGATTTGCTTCTCAAGTTTCTGAGTTACACTTGCAAGCCCAACAACAAAGAAATACAACTCTTGAGAACTTAAGAAAAGTAGAAAGAGAGCTTGCATCCCATCTGTCTGAATTACAAGACGGTGTTCAACAACAAAAAGATATCGCGCTTGAAAATTTAGAACAATCTCGCTTGGAGTTTGCAAATCACCTATCTGGATTACACTCTGATACCGAGCAGCAAAAGAACAAGATTTTTGAGGGTTTGGAACAATTACGTTCCGAAGTTGCATCTCGACTGTCAGAATTACAAGATGATGTTCAACAACAAAAGGATATTGTCCTCGAAAATCTAGAAAAATCAAATTCCGAGTATACCTATCAAATTTCTGGATTCCAATCAGAAGCGGAGCAGCAAAAGAACAAAGTTCTCCAAAGTCTGGAGCAATTGCGTTCCGAATTTACGTCACAACTATCTCAACTACAAGAGAGTGTTGAACAACAAAAGGATATTACCTTTGATAATTTATTTAGTTTAGAAAAAACGAATTCCGAGTATACCTATCAAATTTCGGAATTCCAATCGGAAGCGGAGCAGCAAAAGAACAAAGTTCTCCAAAGTCTGGAGCAATTGCGTTCCGAATTTGCATTTCTCCTCTCTAAACTACAAGTAGATGCTCAACAAAGAAAAGAAGTCATTGTAGAAAATTTAGAGAAATCTGGCGCGGAGTTTGCATCTCAATTCTCGGAATTACAGTTGAATGCTCAACAAAGAAAAAATATCATCCTTGAAAAGCTGAGAGAATTAGAAGCAGAATTTGTCTCTCAACTTTCTGAATTACAGAAAGATGCTCAACAAAGAAAAAAAATCATGCTTGAGCAACTATCTTCCGCAGTAACACCAGTTACACCTCCTCCCTCTATCCCAGAGTCTGCGACTCCTAAAGTAGAGGAAAAAATACAGGAGGTTCCACAGCAACAACCAGAGGTGAGAGAACATACTGAGACTCAGGAGGAGTCAAAAGTTGATGATTTCTCAAACAAGGAGATGTTCTTTTCTCCCAAAAACGCTATGAAGAC
>JAAUSC010000376.1 GCA_012031965.1 Scytonema sp. RU_4_4 | reverse complement strand
AATGGCTTCGCTGGTGCCCCCATTCCTTCTGCACTAAAGTTTTGGGCATATTCTTCCTCAAATTCTGTCCACGGAATTAGCTTGGACATTTTTACCCACCGATTATCTTGGGCTAATTTTCCTTCAAATCTTAGTTCTTGGTTGTCTTGTGTTACAATTTTTGCTTCGACTTGTCTGTACATGCTTCACTCCCTTTGTGCTGGGGTTCTGACCAATCTTAGCCGATTTCCTTGGCTTTAGCCATCTCGCTCGACCGCTATGACTGCTTTTCTGTCTAGGTTTCATCCTTTATTCAGCAAACCCTAGGTATGCTCACAACTTACTCCTAAGTACTAAAACTAGCTACTAGTGCAGTGTCAAGATTAAAAATTAGGGTTACTTGGTTGCTTGCTAAAATGAGGAAAATTCCAAACAGAGGCAAGGAAGGGTGTATGGAATGGCGAAAAAATACATTGTCAGACTAAGTGAAGAAGAAAGAGATTCACTCAGACAGGTAATTAAGAAATTGAAGGGGAGTAGCCAAAAGGTACGCCGCGCACAAATCTTACTCAAAGCAGATCGTGAGGGTGCAAACTGGACAGACAAGCAAATTGCCGCAGCATTTGAGTGTCGAACCAAAACAGTGGAAAATATCCGTCGCCGACTGGTTGAGGAAGGATTGGAGACGACCCTCAATGGGGTTCAGCGCATGAGTCCTCCCCGGCCGAAATTGCTCGACGGGGAACAAGAAGCCCACATCATTGCGATGAGACTGGGCGAACCACCTAGCGGCTATGCCAACTGGTCGCTAAGACTACTCTCACGCAAGGTGGTCGAACTGGGAATAGTTGAGTCGGTCAGTCATGAAACGATCCGCACAACGCTAAAAAAATGGGATGACCAATCGCCAGATTCAGTACTGGGTAATTCCACCAACGGCTGATGCTGAGTTTGTCGCACACATGGAGGAAGTACTAGACACTTATGCACAACCCTACAATCCAGACTGTCCAGTCATTTGTATGGACGAACAACCAATTCAGTTACAAAAAGAGACTCGCACTCCGCTCCCCGCTACCGCCAGTCATGGCAAACGGATTGATTATGAGTATGAGCGTGCGGGGGTGGCAAGTATTTTTATGTTTGCCGAACCCTTAGCCAGTTGGCGAGAAGTATCCGTCCGCGAGCGCAGAACTAAAGTTGATTGGGCAATTGAGATGGCGCGGTTGCTAGAAGGTCGCTACGCTAATTGTCCCCGCGTCATCTTGATTTGTGACAACCTCAATACCCATACCAAAGGCGCATTTTATCAGGCTTTTGAGCCAGAACGAGCACGTCAATTGGTCCGTCGAATTGAGTTTCGCCATACACCTAAGCATGGTAGTTGGCTAAATATCGCTGAAAATGAACTTAGTTCTCTAACTCGTCAATGTATTAGCCACAGACGTTTTGGTGATATTGAAACTCTGAGGCTGGAAACAGCTCATTTTTTTCCAGAATCGATCGATCGTCCACTTTCACCAAAAGCTCGGAAGAACCCAAAACACTGGTTAGGTCGAGGGCAGGTATTGTCCTGCGCCCCTCCCAATTAGATCTGGACATGCCCCTTTCGATGCATCCAGCTCCCGATATTCTAAGCTTGCGCCTTGCTCATGTGCAGATGGTCATGGCAGCTTTCATGGATTGCCACCAAGTTATCGTTCTTCCAGTTGTCGTGATTTCCATCAAGGTGATGAAGGTGAACCCTTTCATCTGATAGTAATTTGTGACCACAGAAAGTACATGAATGGTTTTGCCGTTTGAGGACTTTAGAGGTTATCCCGTCGTAGAACTTGCTATTACGTTCACTCCAGTAGTGCAAGTCGCCATCAAAAGGAGATTTAGTTCCCTTGACATTGACGTGTTTATTCTGGGAGTAAGGAACCTTTGGGAATGCTTTTTTCAGCAGTATTTTGCTGTTATAGCGATTCTGGTTGGTCTCTTTATTAAAGACTGTAAAGGTTCTGTATTGGATATAGTATAGGGAGTTCCTGCCGCCGTCCATTTTACAGAACCGATGGTAGTTCCTCCAACCTCTAACGGAGGGGAGCTAATTTCTCAGCTTTTACCTTCGCTCCATAGTTTGAGTTGTTGACAATAGCTTTAACTTTCTTTCGGAAAATTTTGTAGTTGTCCACTGAAGGGACGCATCTAAATTTTCCGTTTCTTTGCACTCTAAAGTACCAGCCTAAAAAATTAAATCCATCTGTCGTAGCGGTGAGATTGGTTTTCTTCTCACTGATGTTCAAACCCCGTTCTGACAAAATAGGTTAATTTGGCAAGTACTAGCTTGGCATCATCTTGAGGTTTGAGAATAAAGACCATATCGTCCGCATAGCGAATGCTAGGGTGAATATCTTCAATTCCATTCAAGGCGATATTTGCTAACAGTGGACTAACCACCCCTCCTTGTTGAGTTCCCTGGTCAGGGAATCCAACATTAGTACCAGCCTTGAGGCATCGGAAGATTCCGAGCTTTATGCCTGAAGGAGCAATGAGGTTGTTCATGATGGATTCGTGGCTAATCCTGTCGAAGCACTGTTCAATATCTAGTTCTATGACTCGCTTATTGATTCCATTTTGACCTGAGTTAAGGTTGGCAAATAAGATTCTCTGCGCATCATGCGCGGAACGCCCCATTCTAAATCCATAACTCTTTGCATGGAAAGTGGCTTCATGTGCTGGTTCTAGTGCGTACTTGGCTAAACACTGCCAAGCCCGATCTGCAATGGTAGGCACTTTTAAGATTCGGATAGTCCCATCCTTTTTAGGAATTGGGATTTCTCTTAGTCCTTTGTGCTTCCAATGGTGAAGTTGTCTCTAAGCAATAAGCTTAGGTTTAAGCGTTCTTCAAATGAGAGTGACGCTTTGCCATCAATACCCGCAGTCTTTTCCCAGCATTTAGCTGTGTTACTTGTCGAATTGCCAGTAAAATGGCGGATCGGGGATTTTACGATTAGTTTTTGAAGTGACCGCGCTTTTTGCTTGTCTCCAACTTGAACTGCTTTGTACACTCTTATTTGCAGTCGGAAAAGGTTGCGGCGGAATTTCTTCCAATTTAACGATTTCCACAGTTCACTAGCATTACTGCTGTGTCTAACCACGATCTGATCCTAATTGTGTGTTCTGAATACCTTGCGACAATTACGCCGCATCCTACCCGTGCCTGAGGAGTTATTCCTCTCGTCTGGTCTACCGTAAGCTCGACAGCCTACAGACCTCAGACTCGTTTTTCTTCGTTCCTTCCGAAATTTACTGGTATCGGTTAGGTATAGCCAATTCACCGGACAGAACCCCTAAACTCTTGCCGTTGTCATGTCAATACACGGCGGGGTTAATCTCTGTCTAAGTCAGACTTTCTGGAAAACCAGTTGCTTCTGCTTTGTTATACGATGCTTTTCTAGGCTCTGTTTTACCATTCAATACACCCCGTTAACGCCAGTGTGACCTGCATTTGAGTCTCTGATTGCGTCCTGTTCCCAGCTTCAGCCTCTAGAATTCCGAGTCTAGTCACTGTGGGCAGGTAGGGATTTACCTCTGAGTTTGAGGAGAAGGACTTGCACCTTCAAATGACGGAAAGTTCAACTAGACTTGGGAGTCTTGGTTGGAATGCTTATTTACGGACTGATTACCGTGATTCAGCATTCAAC
>JAAUSC010000375.1 GCA_012031965.1 Scytonema sp. RU_4_4 | reverse complement strand
TTAAAGCGATTGCTTCGTCGTTCCTCCTCGCTGCGGACAGCGTTCCAGCACAATTCAACAGCCCAGAGCTAAACGATGAAACCCCGCATTCGGCTGAATTTTAAGACTTGTGTACACCACCGTAGCCTTAATAAGGAGAGGGGATGGGGGTGAGGTCTTTTTATTGTAAGTAATTAGGCGAATATTATATCACCAGATGTTTCGCTCCGCTCAACATGACATTTTAAGTATTTATGCAATCTTGTCTAATGGTAAAAAAAACAGAGGTAGATAACTCTACCTCTATGATTAGGGGATGAATAAATGACTTACAGTTCTCTCACAAACAATGAGTTCAAACTTATCAGCTTTAGTATCTGTTGGGTTTGTGAACGATAAAGCTGAGAATTTGGCACTGCTTGATGTTATCAAAACCGACAACACGGATAAAGTGGTTGGAGTACTGAGAACGGCAAGCTTGGACTTCGCTTAGTACTTCTTGAGTGGATCTTGCACTAAACAGAGGCAGTTTCCACAATGTCCAGTAGTATTCGGTAGGCTCAGAGTTTTCGTTGAACTCAATCGCCGGAATGTAACCTTGATTGAGAATGTACTGGATCTGCTTGGCAATTTGAGCATCGGAGAGAGGAGGCAAATAAGAAAGGGTTTCGTAGCGACGCTCTTTTGGTAAGGTTTGCATAAGTGATGATAATGGGTTGCGATTGATATCAGTTACCAGTTACTCAGTTATCAGTTATCATTCGTTAACTGTTAACTGTTCACTGTTCATTGTTTGGATCTGAGGTTGCTTGCGTTTCTGCTTCAGGACTGGGAGCTGATGTATCTATTTGCGTGATTCGCTCAAGATGCTGGCGACGGTGTTCGATATTGGCTTGCTGAATGCCCGTGCGAACCATTTCGGGTAAGTACTCAGTGACTTGTTCCGCTATGTGTTCCCTAACAGTCATGATCCGCAAAGCTAATTCGGGCTTCTCTTGGAAAAGTTCCTCAATGTATGCTTCTCCGTCCTGAATTTTGCCGGCGGAAAAGCGTTGTAGCCACAGTGCTAAGGGAGGATTTGTTTCGTTGATTTGAGCCAATACCGTTCTGAGTGCCTGATAAGTCAGGTAACTTTGCAGCGTCTTGGCTGTGTCCTTCGCAATTTGCTTGATATCCATGCTTGACCCCAGCCCTAGAATAGGTAAAAAGTCAAAAGTCAAAAGAAAGAAGAATTATTTTCTTTTACTTTTTAACTTTTTACTCTTGCATCAGACGGTATCGACTGCTTCAAACTCGAATTTAATTTCCTTCCACAGTTCGCAAGCAACAGCCAACTCAGGAGACCACTTAGCAGCTTCGCGGATAACGTCGTTACCTTCACGAGCCAAGTTGCGACCTTCGTTACGAGCTTGGACACAAGCTTCCAGGGCGACGCGGTTAGCAGTAGCGCCAGGAGCATTACCCCAAGGGTGACCGAGGGTACCACCACCAAATTGCAGCACGGAATCATCACCGAAGATTTCCACCAGTGCGGGCATATGCCATACGTGGATACCACCGGAAGCAACTGCCATTACACCAGGCATAGAAGCCCAGTCTTGGGTGAAGTAGATACCGCGAGTCTTGTCTTGCTCAACATAGTTTTCGCGCAGCAGGTCAACAAAACCCATTGTGATTGCGCGATCGCCTTCCAATTTACCAACCACTGTTCCGGTGTGGATGTGGTCACCGCCGGACATCCGCAACGCTTTAGCCAAGACACGGAAGTGGATACCGTGGTTCTTTTGACGGTCGATAACGGCGTGCATAGCGCGGTGGATGTGCAGCAACAGACCGTTGTCACGGCACCAGCGAGCTAGTGTTGTGTTAGCGGTAAAGCCTGCAGTTAGGTAGTCGTGCATGACGATGGGCATTTTGAGTTCTTTAGCGTACTCTGCCCGCTTCAGCATTTCTTCGCAGGTGGGAGCAGTCACGTTCAAGTAGTGACCTTTGATTTCACCAGTTTCGGCTTGTGATTTGTGGATAGCATCTGCAACAAACAAGAAGCGATCGCGCCACCGTTGGAATGGTGCAGAGTTGATGTTTTCGTCGTCTTTGGTGAAGTCCAAACCACCGCGTAAGCACTCGTATACAGCGCGTCCGTAGTTCTTAGCAGACAGACCCAACTTGGGCTTAATCGTACAACCCAACAGAGGACGACCGTATTTGTTCAGTTTGTCACGTTCTACTTGGATACCATGTGGAGGTCCTTGGAACGTCTTGAGGTAAGCAACAGGAATCCGCAAGTCTTCCAGACGCAGTGCTTTGAGGGCTTTGAAACCAAATACGTTTCCTACGATAGAGGTAAACATATTGGTCACAGAGCCTTCTTCAAACAGATCCAAGGGATAAGCAATGTAGGCAATAAATTGGTTATCTTCGCCGGGAACTGGTTCGATGTCGTAACAACGACCTTTGTAGCGATCTAGGTCGGTGAGCAAGTCTGTCCATACCGTCGTCCAAGTACCAGTGGAAGACTCAGCCGCTACAGCCGCACCTGCTTCTTCATAAGGAACTCCAGGCTGAGGTGTAACCCGGAATGCCGCCAGAATATCTGTATCTTTAGGTGTGTAATCTGGTGTGTAATAAGTTAGTCTGTAATCTTTAACCCCAGCCTGATACCCAGATTTTGACTGAGTCTTCGTTTGCGCGTAAGACATGTTTACCCTTCCAAGAAGTCACTCTTTACTACTTAACAAATCACGTCATGTACGTCTTCTTTCACCTCAAACCCATCCCCTGTCATTGGGGGATAGAATAGGAAACATTTTCGTGTTAGGGGTTGCTCCTTACAGAGAATTGCGGTTTGCACACAATTATTGACATAAATCCCAATATGTGTTTTGTGAAAGACAGAAATTGCACACCACGTAATCTGTAGCTTGTTTCACAATATATCAAGAATGTAATAAGTTATTCTTTGAATATTTTTAACTTTTATATTTAAATTTGTTATTAAATAATATTTTAAACATTTTGTTAAGAATACTTTACAAAATGGATGCTATATTATACCATTCTTTTCCATTAGAAGTGTAAGAGCAGACAAGCATAATGCAGAAATTCCATGCAAATTCCTCAACTTGAAACCCAACGTCTTGTCCTACGCGGATTTTGTGAGGAAGACCTTGATGCTTACACCGAGATGTGTAGCAACCCCGAAGTTATGCACTACATAGGCGAAGGAAAACCCTTATCCCGTTGGGAGTCTTGGCGAAATATGGCAATGATACTTGGTCATTGGCAACTACGAGGATACGGTATGTGGGCTGTTAAAGAACATTCTAGCGGTGAAATGATTGGGCGGATAGGTTGCTGGAAACCTGAAGGCTGGATTGGTTTTGAAATTGGTTGGACGTTGCGGCGAAAGTATTGGGAATATGGTTTTGCAACAGAAGCAGCAAGGGCAGCAATGGATTATGCTTTTGATAACTTACAGCAATCTCACGTGATGAGTTTAATTCGTCCGCAGAATACTGCTTCAATCAGGGTTGCTCAGAAATTAGGGGAAAAACTGGAAGGAAAGATAAGCTAAAACACATCTAACTTGCATAATTTCAAGTTTTGATAAAAAGCATCAAACTCTTTTATCTCTTACTCTGCGCCACGCCAGGTCGCACCGTCGGGGGAACCCCAACGCCAGAACAAGCGTG
>JAAUSC010000374.1 GCA_012031965.1 Scytonema sp. RU_4_4 | reverse complement strand
AAGACACTCGCTTGAGCGAGTCTTAAACACTCAAGCGAGAGTCTCAAAGCACTCGCTTGCGAGAGTCTTAAACACTCAGTGGAGCGAGTCTCAAAGACTCGTGAGCGAGTCTTAAACACTCGTGAGCGAGTATCAAACACTCGACGACGAGTCTCAAACACTCGTGAGCGAGTCTCAAAGACTCAAATGACTCATTCCCCAACTGTGCTTTTGGAACAGTTGCGACTGTGTGAGACGTATAATCTACGCCCGGTACTCATTTTTGACCAATTTGAAGAATTTTTCTTTGTTGACACGGAACCAGAGCAGAAGCGACAATTTTTTGAATTTTTGGGCGAGTGTCTCAATATTTTACCGGTGAAAGTCATTGTGTCGCTGCGGGTGGATTATCTGCATTATTTGCTCCAGTGTAATCGTTTGCCCAGCATGGCGATTATTAATAATGATATTCTTGGTAAAAATGTCCTTTACGAGTTGGGGAATTTTTCACCAACTGATGCTAAGTCTATTATTCAGCAATTAACTGAGCGTTCTCATTTTCACTTGGAACCTGCTTTGATTGAGGAACTGGTTCAGGATTTGGCGCGGGAATTGGGTGAGGTGCGCCCGATTGAGTTGCAGGTGGTGGGAGCGCAACTGCAAACTGAGAATATTACAACTTTGGCAAAATATCGGGAGTGTTGTACAAAGGAAGAACTGGTAAAACGCTATCTGGATGAAGTGGTTCAGGATTGTGGTGAAGAGAATCAGCAAACGGCAGAATTTGTGTTGTACTTGCTGACGGATGAGAAAGGAACTCGCCCACTCAAGACTCGCGCTGAACTGGACCGGGATTTGCAGGGGTTAGTTGCAGATGTGAGCAAAGAAGCGAGTAAGTTAGATTTGATTTTAGAGATTTTTGTGGAATCTGGCTTGGTGGTTTTGTTAAAAGAAAATCCGGCAAATCGTTATCAGTTGGTGCATGATTATTTAGCTGAGTTTATTCGCCAGCAACAAGAACCGAAGTTAACCCAGGTGATGGCGGAACTGGAACGGGAAAAAGAGCAAAGAAAGCTTAGTGAACGGAAGCTGAATCGCTTTCTGAGAGTAGCACTTGCAGGTTCTGTTGCGGCAGTTTTTGGATTTGCTATTTTGGCACAGCAAGCAGAGAAGCAAAGAAAACAAGCTGAAATTAGCGAAATCAAAGCATTGATTAATTCTTCAGAAACGTTTTCTAACTCTGAGCAAACTTTAGACGCCTTGATAGATGGCTTAACAGCAGCGGGAAAACTGAAAAAGATAGACTGGGCAAAGGCGGATACCCGAATGCGGACTGTAGCAACCTTGCAGCAAGCAGTATACATACACCCAAAAGAAAATAAAGCAAAAGAAAATAAAGTTATCGAGGTTAACACTTTAGAAGGGCATAGCAGTTATGTCTGGAGCGTCGCCTTCAGCCCAGATGGCAAGACGATTGCTTCTGGTAGTTGGGACAACA
Organism: Scytonema sp. RU_4_4; assembly: GCA_012031965.1. Classification (GTDB taxonomy): domain Bacteria; phylum Cyanobacteriota; class Cyanobacteriia; order Cyanobacteriales; family Nostocaceae; genus Brasilonema. Next base: position 2,209 of record JAAUSC010000374.1, on the reverse strand, counting down.
GCATCAAACTCTGGGATGTCGCCACAGGCAAAGAACTCAAAACCCTTAAGGGGCATAGCAGTGAAGTCCAAAGCGTCGCCTTCAGCCCAGATGGCAAGACGATTGCTTCTGGTAGTAGGGACAAGACAGTGATTTTATGGAATTTGGATTTTAATGAGTTGATGAGTGATGGTTGTCACTTGCTCAATCATTATCTGGTTGCTCATCCTGAGACATTGGCAGAACTAGAGGAATGCCAAACTCCATCTCTTTTGGTACAAGCGGCTTCAGTACTAGTTATACAAGGTGAGAAGTTGGCGAGAAATGATAATGTTAAAGATGCGGTTGCTAAGTTCAGCAAAGCACAAAAATGGGATTCTCGTCTAAAATTTGACCCAAAGGCAAAAGCACAAGAGTTTGCTATTAAAGGTGAGGCTAAGCGCTTGGTTGCAGAAGGAGGAACTCTTGCAAAAGAGGGGAAGGTAACAGAAGCCATAGCAGCTTACACCCAAGCCCAAAAGCTAGATCCAAAAGTGGAAATTGACACATCTTCTTGGGAATCACTCTGTTGGTACGGTAGCTTGCATCGTCATGCAGCTGATGTCATGTTTGCCTGTGAAAAAGCGGTGCAGCTTGCTCCTAACAATGTTAGTACTCGCGCTCGCCGTGGGCTTGCAAGGGCGCTCACAGGAAATACTCAAGGAGCAATTGAGGATTTTGAGGCATACATTGCCCAGACTGATGATAAGAAGTGGAAATCAAGATTCCAAGGTTGGGTTAAGGATTTACGCGCCCTTAAGAATCCGTTTACAGATGCAGAGTTGAAGAAGTTGTTACAGCAGTGAGTCATATACATCTACTGTAGGGTGGACATTACACCCATGCCTACCCTACTTCTGGGAACCTCACCCTGCCCTATCGGGCATCCCTCTCCTTGGTAAGGAGAGGGAAAGATTTAGCTACGCTAAAAGCGAGGGTGATATCATGTCCGCTTGAATACTTGTCATTGCGAGCGGAGCGGTAGCGTAGCGTGGCAATCTCAAACCCCTGCGATTGCTTCACTCCACTTCGTTGCGTATGCCCTGAGCCCTTCGGGCACGGCTTGAGGCCGAACGGGCACGCTGCGCTAACGCAATGACATATTGTAAGTGATTAACCGGACATAATATGAGGTAGTTCCAAGGATTGTGGGCAAATTAGCAAGCTATAAATCACGTTAAAACAGACATGTGTACACCACCATAGCCCTCATCTTCTCAGTGCGCCTTACCTGCTCCCAGATACAGTTCGCCCACCTTGGGATCATTCAACAATTGCAAACCAGGACCTGAGATAGCATCGCGTCCAGATTCCAGTACATAACCCCGATGAGCCATTTCCAAAGCTTTACGGGCATTTTGCTCTACGAGTACAATCGCTGTACCACCTTGGTTAATTTGTTTAATTTGTTCAAACACCTGCGTCACCAGGATGGGAGACAAAGCTGCTGAAGGTTCATCTAAAAGCAGTAAGCTGGGTTCTAACATCAAAGCTTTGCCCATTGCTAGCATTTGACGTTCCCCACCTGAGAGGGTACCAGCGCGTTGTTGACGGCGATCGCCAAGCCTAGGAAACATATGAAATATGTTCTCTTTGAGCGGTTTGAGGGGAACATTGCGGACAAAAGCGCCCATTTCCAGATTTTCTTCTACACTCAAAGAAGGAAAGACATTGGCAATTTGCGGTACGTAGCACATTCCCCTGCGAACGATGTTATTCGACTTGAGTCCAGCGATATTCTCGTCATTGAAGGTAATTGAACCTGTGTGAGGAGTCAAAAGCCCAAAAATGGTTTTTGCTAAGGTAGATTTCCCAGCGCCGTTGGGACCAATCACTGTCACCAATTCCCCCCGTTCCACTCGGAAATTCACACCTTGTAGGATGTCTACATCTTTGATGTATCCAGCGTGGACATTTTTCACTTCTAGTAGGGGAGAGGAATGAGTTCGTGAGTTAGACATAATGTTTTATATTAGAAATACAAAAGATAGTTATTTGAAAATACAGTTATTTTGGGAGCATCCCAAATGTGCAAGTTATATCAAATTCAAATGATTAGCTGTCATTGCGAGCGGAACAGAGTGAAGCGAAGCAATCTCAAAAGTTTGCGATTGCTTCACTCCGCTTCACTCCGCTTCGCTTCGTTCGCAATGACAAGCATGTTTTGCAAAATTGGGATGCTCCCGTTATT
>JAAUSC010000373.1 GCA_012031965.1 Scytonema sp. RU_4_4 | reverse complement strand
TTACGCAATGAGCCAACTGAGGATTAATGGCAATGGCTTTGTTGAAATCAGCTTCCGATAACTCCCATTTTTTGAGATTATAGTAAAGAACACCCCGACTGTTGTAAGCATGAGCCAACTGAGGATTAATGGCAATCACTTTATTGTAATCAGTTTCAGCTAATTCCCATTTTTTGAGATCCGAGTAAAGAATACCCCGATTGATATAAAACGCAAGGCGGGGATTGATTTCAATTGCTTTATTTATTGCTACTTCTGCTTGTGCATATCGTTTTAAATCCTTTAACACTACATATTTGTTGTTATACAAGTTTGGGTTTTTTGGTTCTAGTTGAATTGCTTTATCTATTGCTATCAATGCTTTCTCTAGTTGGTTAGAAGACCGATAGACTATACTTTGGATTTTCCAAGCAGCAACAAAATTATTTTTGAGTTTCACTGCTGATTCTAATGCAGCTATCGCTTCTTGATATTTCCCAGCCGCATTTAACGCCAAACCTTTGCCATAATAAGCTAAATAAACAAATGATGGTTTGAGCTTAATCGCTGAATCAAAAGCTTCAACTGCTTCTGAATAACGATTTAACCGCCACAGTTGATTTCCTCTTTCTAGCCATTGACTAGCTGTTGTATTTCCTTTAGAAACATCGGTTGATAATACGGCTTGTTGAATTGATTTGACTTGTTGTGCATTTAACTGTGGTGCAGGAGTGTTTTCTACTTTCTGCGCTTGCACACTCAATCGCTTTGCTATTCCTAAAAAGCTACTTACAGGAATGCCTAAACTATAGCCTATCTGTACTTGACCCTTACTGCTACCTATATCCCTGTTTTTTCATCTAAAGCTACCTCTCCCTCTGCGCGTCCATGAATCCCAATGACTCGTCCAAGGGAATCTAACACTGGTCCCCCACTCATTCCACCATAAGTGATGCTGGTGTAAACTAACTCATATCCTCCCGTTAAGGAACTCGCACTTTGTAATTTCCCAGAACTATCACTTTGAAAGTCTGATTCTTTAACTTCAAGTAATCCCTGTTCTTTTTCATAAATTTGCCCCATTGTCAACCGCCAGGGTGAATAATTATCTTCCAACTTTGGATATCCCCCAGTAAACATATATTCATAATCATTGGGATTATAATTTGCGAGGGTCGCTACTTGATAATTCTGGTTACTAGCACGAAATTTGACGATTGCTAAATCGACACCTGATTCTACTTTGATAGTGCTTTTATCTACAGGATATTGCTTTCCATCTGGGGTAAGTATTTTATAGCTATAGTCACCACATGGCTGTTTTGCATCTTCTGTTTCACACACAACGTGCGCTGCTGTTAAGACTGTGTATGTCTTCCCATTTTTGCAATAATTATCCCGGAACCATTTGCCCTACTGCTACTATCAATTCTGACGGTGATTTGTTTAGCTTTTTGCTCTAATTCCCCTAACCATCCGGTTAATTTTGTTTCTGGTATGCTGGGAGGGGTCGTTGGTAAAGGTAAAGAATAAGCTGTCAATATTTCTGTGTGAACCTGTGCTAAGAAAGTCCAGACTGGTATTCCCCAACTCACACTTCGCATTCGCTTGATTTCTTCCTCATTGGGGCGCGAACCATCTGGATATGTATAACCTGTGTTTAAGATGGGATAAGCACTTTTACCATTGATCCCAATCAGTTCTCCACGAGAGTTGAGAATTGCACCGCCACTCATTCCCTGTTCGATATCACTAGTGTAACCAATAGAATATCCTTCTTTGAGTGGTCTAGTAGCAATTTGTTGCACAACACCTGTGCGAAAGACTATCTGTCCTTTTTGGGAGGAATATCCAGCAGCCAGAACTGGTGTATCAGTGTTAAGAACTGATAGAGCAATTTCTTTTGGCAGACAATAATTTTGATTGCTTTGGAATTGTAGTAGGGCTAAATCGAATTTGTCAAAGTTAGTATTTGTCACTATCTGCGCAGGATAGGTTTTCCCGTCAGATGTTTTGAGGCTAATGTTGTTAACTCCTCTAACGACATGAGAGTTAGTCAGAACTAGATAAGTATTTCCTTTTTTAGCGAGTAGTGTTCCTGAACCGCCGTTGTTATCACCGATGACTTTGACTGTGATATGGTTGGCGAGAGTTTGCAGTTGTTGAGGAGAATATTCTCCACTCTCACCGTTTTCTGCTTTGATTTCACATGAGTCAGTTTCAACTGCTGCTTGAGAAACAGAATTGGATCTAGTTTGCAAAGCAACGCTAGGAAAATTTAAGAGTAGTAAGGAGGAAGCTAAGATAATCGTTTGATTCATAGTCTAAATATCACTAAAAAAACACTATCCGAGGATTTTTGAAAACTATTCAGTGAATATAATTTGCTATTCAACAAACTTAGTCCACTTGTGCGGACTAAGAAATTAAACCACTTCCGTGAGTTTTGTCTGTGTGCAAGATGAACCACGATTTCTAATCGCCTTAAACTTGAAACTCTCTTGTTTGCTGCGATTCACCATAAGCCACCGTCAGATAAAACTTTTCCCCCAACTCAGCACTAAACTCTAATTGAATCCAGTTATCTTCATCTCTCGATGTGACTTCTAAAACTATTGCTCCTGATTTATCATTGACACTTAATCTCACCCCTTTAGGTAAAACATTTTGTCCTACCGAATATACTTGAGTTAAAATATCAACCTCCCCCTCACTTTCCGAAGCCACTTTCACCACTAACGCAACAGAAATTTTATCAAGTTGCACCCCTAAATCAATTTTTTGACCTCGTGTCATACTCACAGCACTCTTAAAAGCCAGTCCCAATTGTTGAGGATTTAAGAGATTCTCAATAGTTTGCCAACCTGCATCTACAAATCCATCCAACCATTGTCCAATTTTCACCGGGCTTGATGAATCTTCTGACTCTGGAGACTTAGCTACTTCCAATTTGCTAAGATAAAGTAAAAAATCTTCCAAAAATTGCAACTGACTCAGAGAAATTTCAGCCGCTGCTTGAGGCGTAAATCCTAAAATTTTTGCTTCTTTCAAAGAAGAATTAAATTGCACAGCCACATAACCAACTCTATCCTCCCAAACCTCTGGTGGAATGGCGCATACTTCTGCTTTTGGCAAAACAGGACGGCATTCTAATTTACCGATACCTTTGACTTCTAAATCAGCCACATCCATCAATTTAGTTGCTAAACTATTGCGGCTGTCACTTTCCTTCCAATCCGTTGCAAATCCCATACACTGTAGATAATTCTCTACAGCATACACAGCCAAAGTATTCAGATAAACCTGTTTGCGCTTCACAGTGTTAGAGATGCCTTGACTATATTCTTGAGCAATGGCATGAGCTTCAACAGATAGAGGAACGTTAAAGGTTAGTTTATGAGTGATGCTATTCATAAGAAAGTCTCCAAATTTTGACCAAAGTTTGAATAGTGAGTTAATTCATCTTCTATATATATTTCTTTAAATAAGTAAGAATTTTACGCATCCGACGCTGGTAAAAATTAAAAGCAGTCGAAAGTGGTACACCTAATTCTTTAGAAATTTCCTTCCATTGCTTACCTTCTAAAACCAGCAACAGGATAGTTTTTTAAATTAGCTTGAGGATGTTCTTTAATAAACTCTTCAGTGAAAAAATTCTCTGGGTCACTCTCTATAAATTCCTTAAGCTGCTCCTCTTCAGATATCCCATACTC
>JAAUSC010000372.1 GCA_012031965.1 Scytonema sp. RU_4_4 | reverse complement strand
GACTATGGTTTATTGACCAGCTTTATGATGGGAGTTCTTTCTACAACATTCCTATCGCTTTTCATATACAAGGTCATCTAAATATAAAGGCACTTGAGCAAAGCTTAAATGAAATTATTAAGCGTCACGAAATTTGGCGGACAAATTTTAGGCTTGTGAATGGAGAGCCAATACAAGAAATATTTACCCTATCGACTTTGAATTTATCTATTATTAAGCTAGAACATTTATCTAGTAAAGATTGGGAAACCGAAGTTAAACAATTTGCAGCAGAAGAAGCAAAAAAACCTTTTAATTTAGCTAAAGGGTTATTAGTGAGGGCTACTTTACTACGATTGAGCCAAAAGGAACATGTTTTGCTTGTGATCATGCATCATATAATCACAGATGGATGGTCTGAGGGTGTCTTCCTGGGCGAACTGTCAGCATTGTATGCTGCTTTCTCAAAAAATCAACCTTCTCCCTTACCCGAACTCCAGATTCAGTATGCAGATTTTGCAGTTTGGCAACGCGATCGCATCCAAGGTGAATTCCTCGCAACCCAATTAAATTATTGGAAGCAACAACTTCAAGGTGAACTGCCTGTACTACAATTACCTACAGACCGTCCACGCCCTAGCCTTACTACTTTCACTGGTGCCAAGCAGTACTTTACATTCTCTGCATCCCTAACTAATGCTCTCAAGCAATTAAGTCAGCGAGAAGACGCTACTTTATTTATGAGTTTGCTGGCAGCATTTAACATATTACTATACCGTTACACAGACCAGGAAGATATCTTAATCGGTTCTCCAATTGCTAACCGCAACCGTGCAGAATTGGAAGGGATGCTAGGTTTATTTGTTAATACTTTGGTGTTACGTAATAATCTCAGTGGTAATCCCAGTTTTCGCGAACTTTTACATCGAGTACGGGAGGTGACTCTAGATGCTTATGCACATCAAGATTTGCCTTTTGAGATGCTTGTAGAAGAATTGCAACCCGAACGGGACTTAAGCCGAAATCCGCTTTATGAGGTAATGTTCGTCTTGCAAAATACCCCAGGCTCTGTAGAGGAAGCGTCTGGTTTAACTTTACGTACTTTGGAGTTTGATAGCGGTACCGCTCAACTAGATATTTTTCTATCAATGTCTGAATCCCAAGAGGGATTAACAAGCTGTTTAGAATATAACACAGATATTTTTGACTCAACAACAATTACCCAATTTATTAACAATTTCCAAACTTTATTAGAAAATATAGTCGCAAATCCAGAGCAGCATCTGAGTGAATTATCGCTACTTAATGCTTCTGAACAAGAAGAATTATTATTTAAGTTTAACCAAACTCGTGCAGACTACCCTCAAGACGTATCTCTGCATCAATTATTTGAGCAGCAAGTTGAACTAACACCATTATCTGTAGCACTAATTAGCGATTCTGAAGAAATAACTTATCGTCAACTGAACCATAGAGTTAATCAACTGGCACATTACTTACAGAAACAGGGTGTAACAAAAGAAACTTTAGTGGCTCTATGTTTGGAACGCGACCTAGATATGATAGTGGGGATTTTAGCTATTCTCAAAGCTGGTGGCGCATACATTCCCCTTGACCCAAGTTATCCGGTGGAACGTTTGAATTTTATGCTCTCTGATTCCCAAGCATCGCTGTTAATTAGTAAGCAAGAAATTTTAGAAAAACTATCATTATCTGCGGCTAAAACCGTTTGCTTGGATATCCACAAAGAGGAAATTTCACAAGAAAGCTTGGAAAATCCCATTAACATTTCTGCTTGGGATCATCTCGCTTATATTATCTACACTTCTGGGTCAACTGGAACACCCAAAGGTGTTCTTGGTACCCATCGGGGTACAGTAAACGGTTTACACTGGTTATGGAAGACCTATCCTTTCATCCCAGGAGAAGTTTGCTGTCAGAAAACCGCTATTAGTTTTGTCGATTCCGTATGGGAAATTTTTGCTCCTTTACTGCAAGGAATTTCGACAGTAATTATCAGTAACGCAACTGTGCTAGACCCGCAATTGTTTATAGAATCTCTAGCACAACACAAAGTTTCTCGAATTATACTTGTACCTTCATTACTGCGACTACTTTTAGATAATTATAGTCATCTAGTTAAGAAATTAACGCATCTAAAATTCTGGATAACTAGCGGAGAAGCATTATCTGTTAAATTAGTTCAAACTTTCCGAGAATTGATACCATTTGCAAAACTCATCAACCTTTACGGTTCATCGGAAATTTCCGCCAATGCGACTTATTACGATACTAGTTTATTACCAAATCAAGTGCATAATGTCCCTATCGGTCGTCCGATTGACAATACTCAAGTCTATGTGTTGAACCGCGATTTACAGCCAACAACCATAGGAGTAATTGGAGAACTGTATATTGGTGGTGATGGTTTAGCAAAGGGTTATTTAAATCGCCCAGAATTAACCCAGAAAAGATTCATTGATAATCCCTTTATACCTGGACATAAACTTTATAAAACAGGCGATTTAGTCCGATATCTCCAAGATGGTAATCTTGAGTATTTAGGTCGCCATGATGAGCAAGTAAAAATCAGGGGTTTCCGAGTAGAATTAGGTGAAATTGCAACTGCGATCGCACAACACCCAGATGTGCAAGAATCTGTTGTCATTGCTAGCAATGACGCTCAAGAGAATCCCCGTTTGATTGCCTATGTTGTCACAGATAAGCAGGATATAACGACACATCTGTTATCTTATTTGCAACAGAAGCTTCCAAATTATATGTTGCCATATGCTTTTATTGTACTTGATAAACTTCCGCTTACACCTAATGGCAAGGTAGATAAGCGTGCGCTGCAAAACAGTGAAAATATCCAACAAAATACGAATAAATCCTTCATTGCTCCTCGTAATTTTACAGAATTATCATTAGTAAAGATTTGGGAAAATCTTCTCAATACTAGCCCTATCGGGGTGAAAGACAACTTTTTTGACTTGGGTGGTCACTCCTTTTTAGCTGTCCGCTTAATGGCTCAAATTCAAGACATATTTGGGCATAACCTCACCCTATCTACTCTTTTTGAAAATCCAACAATTGAAAAACTATCGACCATTATCACTCAGGCACCTCGCGAGATTTCTAATTCTCCTCTAATAGTAATTAATTCTTCTGGTGACAAGAAACCTTTCTTCTGTGTGCATGGTGCTGGTGGAGGTGTTAATAACTACTTTAGTTTATCCAGAAGACTTGGTGAAGATTATCCATTTTATGCTTTAGAGCATAGCCCAGAGCAAGACCTACCAGAATTCATATCAGTAGAAGAAGCAGCAACTCGCTACCTCCAAGAAATTCGTAAAGTACAACCAAATGGTTCTTATCTTTTAGGAGGTCATTGTTATGGTGGTGTACTTGCTTTTGAAATGGCACAACAATTGCAAAGGCAAGGTCAAACAGTAGATTTATTAGTTGTGATGGATACCATATTATCAGAAACACCCATTGAATCTACACAAGATGATGACGCTAAATTTTTACTCCGCATGGCAGAATCAATAAAAACTGAAAATAATGTGGACTTTTCACTAACTTTTGAGGAACTTCGATATTTGTCATTGAATGAGCAACTTAATTTGATTAATCAGAAAACAAACTTCAATTTTTAGCGATACAGAAATTGAAGATTTTCTGAAATATTACAAACTTTTCAAGGCTCATGTCCAAGCCATGCGAGATTATGTTCCATCGG
>JAAUSC010000371.1 GCA_012031965.1 Scytonema sp. RU_4_4 | reverse complement strand
TTCTGAGCCACTTCGCGAGTCAGCCGTCCTTGATTTTGTTTTGGGCGCGATCGCTATTCGAGTAGCCCCGGAACAGTTGGAACATACGGCTAAAGCCAACGTTTTTCTGACCAACTTGAGTCGTGAAGCCTAAATGATAAGGCACTACATTTTCGCCAAAATTCTGTTGATATTCCAGTGAATCAATGTAGGAATCAATATCCGCTTCAAAGCCACTTTCATCCAATATCTGGCTGTGATAAACCATTTCACTGTAGTCGTTTGGAGCCCGACCAAGCAAATGTTTGAAGTTCAGTTCAATGGTGCGGTAACGATAGCAATTGTCAACGAACCGCGAGCGGTATAAATCCGACTTGGCAACCTGCCGTACAAACTCACGAACTGAAATCTCGCCGCGCTTCAGTTGGGACTCAGGCACAACGAGTCGCTCACTTTCCATGACATAGGAATTGCCCAAGACCTGTCGATAGACAGCGCGGATCACAACCTCAATATCTTCTGCACTGTAATCAGAGCACAATTCTATCCATGCTGACCCTTCGCTCGGTGTAATTCCTAATCGTTCTGATCCAGCAAAAACCGCCATATTTGTCTCCCTATTTCAACTGCCTACTTGACAATTTTTTCAAGGTATAGTACCTGCCTCATCCTAATAAAACAGCCCGGTAGAGTGAACAACTAATCATCAACATGATGGCAAAGCTGTTTACCCTACCGGGCCAAGTGTGTTTACTAGCTTAGAGCGTTAATGGCGTAGTCGATGTAAGAGTTAGCTTCTACAGCAGGATCTCCACTGAGACCGTGGTTTGCCTTAATGTACTTGAGTGCTTCAACGTACCAGCTGGGAGACAGATCGAAGGTCTTGTTGATTTCAGCGATTCCAGCAATTAAGTAATCATCCAATGGACCTGTGCCACCAACAACCAAGCAGTAGGTGACCATCCGCAGGTAGTAACCGATGTCACGAGCACACTTAGCCTTACCTACGGGGGTGGAGGCGTAGTTAGCACCTTGCATTTGGGTGGTGTAGGGGAATTTTTGGTATACTGCGTTTGCAGCACTATCAGCCAGAGATTGTCCCTTAGAGGTCAAAGCTTTAGCAGCTTCCAAGCTAGCACTAGCTTGACGGAAACGACCAAAAGCAACCTGGATCTCTGTGCTGCTCAGAAAACGTCCTTGGGAATCAGCAGCTGCAACGGCTTCGGTGAGTGGGGTTTTCATTGGTTTTGTATCTCTTTTGTTGTTTTACAAAGTTTTGCTTGAAAGCGATTTTGTCTTTTGCCATTTGTCTTTTGTCATTCGTCCTTAGTTCATGACTTTTGACCAATGACTCATGACTCATGAACGTTAGATTAGGCAACTGCGGAAGCCGCACGATCAAAGTAGCTAGCAACTTCTGACATCAGCGCGCTGCAATCTCCTCTGGTGATACCGTTGGTGTCACCAGCAATTGCCAGAGCTGCGTCTTTCATTTTTTGAACACCCACTGCCACAGAAGCACCAGGGGTTCCCAGCGCCAAATAAGTTTCCTTCAGACCATTCAAACAGCGGTCATCCAGTATGCTGGCATCTCCAGAAAAAATAGCGTAAGTGATATAGCGCAGGATGATTTCCATATCGCGCAAGCAAGCTGCCATCCGACGGCTGGTATAAGCGTTGCCACCAGGAGCGATGAGTTGGGGTTGTTCAGCAAACAGAGCACGAGCAGCATCAGCAACAATCTTGGAGGAGTTGCTGGTAATGCGGTTAACGGTATCCATCCGCTTGTTGCCATCTGCAACCTTGCTGTCAGAGCATCTAGTTGACTACCGCTTAGGTATTCACCACGTGCATCAGCTTGGGAAACAACCTTTGCAAATGCGTCTAACATAAATTTGGTCTCCTAATGTGTTTGTTTGGGTTACGATGTGGTTTCACAACTGAATGGTTCAGCTTATTGTGAATTTAGCCTGCTTGGGCAGCGAAGAGGGGCTAACAGCAGCCGTGGAAGGGCATCAGGAATCTTAAGACTCCTCATATTTGCCTGTTTCCAGGTGGCTTGTAACAGTGTAACGTTGTTTAACGAATCTGAGAAAACCTCATCTTTAAAATTTTAGAGGTTAATAAGTCTCAGAGGAAATTATTCAGCCGTTAACTGCTTGTCTTTTTTGCCTCTCAAAATCTTTATACAATGGAAGGGGGAACCTTGTCTGTTAAAACTTGTCACAACTTACCATTTTGTTACAAACGGTAATAATCCAGATACAGCAGAGCTTTTAAGCTTGACAGTACGTACCATAGTTACACCACTTTTGTACCGTGGCAACGAAGAAAAGTAGACTAAACGTTACATTAAATGACCTTGAACGGGAGAAACTGGAAAAGCTTGCCGAAGAGTCCGGACTTTCCCTGTCTCGTACGATCGCCCAATTAATTCGCAAAGCAAAGGTTAAACCAAATGATAAGGAAAGTTAACAGTGTTCAGTTATCAGTGTTCAGTTATCAGTTTTTAATATCTTGTTTTGACAACTGTTTATCCTCCGGATGTGTCTGAGTCTATGGCGCTCCGCCACGGCGATCGCTTTTGCGCAAAGCTCACACTGCGCGTGTTGGCGCGAGCCTCCGCAGGGCTGACGCCCCTGGCGCGTGCTGCTGGTACTGGTCTGACTGTTAACTGACAACTGCTTTGGTCAGTTTTCTTTCCAAGTCAAAGAGGAAGCCATGAATGTATTCCTCTGTCCACTCTTCGCCATAGAAGCGCCTGAACATTCCCCGTGCTGGATCCTTCTCTGCCCGATACCGTAAATAGCGCAATTGTGCCTGCTCTATAGTAGCTAGCTCTTGAGCATCCATCACGGGTTCTGCCTGTTCTACAAAATCCAAGTATGCTTTGAGGTAGTCCTTAAACGCTGCAAACACATGGGTTTCTACAGCAGTCGTTTCCTTGGGGCGAGTCCAGAGAAATGCTGGTGAGAAGAAGGGGCGGGCTTCTTCGGGAAAGTCTCCACCCCACGGTAGGTGTTGCTGATAAGCCTCAAAAATGGGCAGAACTGGTGCAGTATATTTTGCCTGATAGTCGGGATCATCCCGGAACAATGGTTGCATATCCAAGGCAATCAGGTGTCCTCCCGGCAATGTTACCAAGTCTGCCCCAAAGAATGGCAAATCATAGTTAAGTTGAGGAAAAATAACGAAATTGAGAACCTGGAGTGATTGACCACCCTGTACATGCGCTGCTCGAATCTGTCGAAGTTTGGATGCACAAAAGCCATGACTGGTTGTTACAACTTCTTCCTGATTCTTCCCCTTGCCCGTTATAGCACTTTTGTATTCAAACCCTTCGGGGATGGGATAGGGCATGAGTTCTAATCGCGATTGCAAATAGGCGATCGCATAATCCAGAAACGGTTGATAAAGAGTCATTGGAAAATCCAGTGAACAGTAATCAGTGGAGCGTAGCGGTTCCTTTTAGGAACTACAGTAATCAGTGAACAGTAATCAGTTATTTTCTAGTCTCAATGAAATAAATTGATAACTGATAACTGGTAACTGGTAACTGAATAAACCGCTCCGAAAAACCTATACAGAACTAGTCAAACCTAGTCAACTGTAAAAAGTCGAAGCGTGCAGACTAAGCGAAAGCTACGATTTTTGAGTCATGACACCTATAAATGAACGCCAGTTTGTAGCTCTGTCGAAGTGTAGTTAAGTAATCAGCGAACAGGTTTATAGCTGTAGTGCTACCTTCATAACAAGCTCTTAAATCATTGTCGAGG
>JAAUSC010000370.1 GCA_012031965.1 Scytonema sp. RU_4_4 | reverse complement strand
CATAACGTTTTGGGGCTTTGCGATGGTGGGGCATTCAAGGCACAAATGTTCAATTTAGCACAAATGTTGATTAGAATTCCAATGCTCAAATTTAGCACTTCTGCCCCAATTTTGCAAAACCCTTGTTAGCAGCTGGGCATTTTTAATCAATCATTTTCAATTGCTCGATTTAAAAAGTCAACTAATGCTTTTGTCGTCTTGAAATAGAAGTTGATTTTGTCAAATGTGTCTGCTGATGTTATTTCTTTATCCGTTAGTTTTTCCATAGTGTAAAAGCCTTTCATTTTTAAAAACTCACTCGCTGGACTTTTTTCGTCAAACTCTTTTGGTGTCCTTGTTAATACGCCTGAATTGTTGATACCGCTTGGAAATGTTTTCATAAATGTTTTGTCCTTGATTATTGTTATCCATTCGTCAAAAGCGTAATCAATTTCCTGTCTGATTTTTTTTAATTGGTCTGGTAGCGGATTGTATACGCCACCGCCTACAAAACAATTGTCAGGCTCAATGTGCAGATAGTAAAATGCAGCTGGACTATTTTTTCCATTCTTGTTCAATACAATGTAATAGTCTGTTTTGTATGGTGTTTTGTCCTTCGCAAAACGTAAATCTCTATTTAGTCTTGTTATACATTTTTTAGGGTCGAGATAAGCATTTGAGATTGTCTTGTCTAAGTCCGAAACAGAAGTTATCAATTCAGAAGTCAAAGTCAAAATGTCATTTTTTGAGTTTTCGTAAGATTTTTTATTATCGTCAAGCCACTCTTTTGAGTTGTTAACTTTAAGGTCTTTTAGAAATTTAAGAGTACTTTTATTTATCATTTGTCAAAATATTTTTTTTGGTCATTTCGGTCGTAGTTGCCTTGCTGCTAACGTTTTGCCGCTTTGCGAAGGCGGGGATTTTCAGCACTAAACTTCATTAGATGCACAAAACTTGAATTTAGCACTTCACTGTCACAGAAGCACGAAACCCCCGCTTTTGCAAAACGGCTGTGTGTGCCCTGCATCCGCAGGACACACTCTGTAAGCTCGAAGAAAAATTCGAAAATACAAATTTTGAATTATAAATCAAACTTATGGAGTGTTATTTTTCCAGAGGGTGTAAGTCCTTATGGGCGGTTTAACAAACCGAACCATTAGCACGTCGCAAGCTGGTTTACCGTGAGGTATGCAGTGAAGGAAGCGAAACGGCAAAAATTTGTACCGACGAACAGAAATTGCATAGGAGGCATAACAATAAGGATGAGTATCCACAGCAATACGAAGTCCAAAACAGTGTTCTGAACATGCTATTAAATCAGATTGTTGTTATGTAGATGCAACGGGAATAGATGGAAGGAAAAAGCGGTTACCAGGGGAGGTCTCTTAGATTACGAGCTAATCACAAAGAGAAGTCAGCAGAAGTCATAGTACTTGTAGCAACGAGTTGCGAATAGATACCGCATAGGTCTCACAAACAAGGAAGGACCGAACGTAAAGAGGTTCTTAATTTTCAATGGAATCCGCCAAGGCGGATAGCCCTGAAAAACAAGAACAGGTTAAAGGGTTAAAACGAAGAAAATGATTGAGCGAGTAGTACATTCTTACAATCTACAAAAAGCTTTAGAGCAAGTGATTCGCAACAAAGGAAGCGCAGGAGTTGATGGCATAAAAACCACGCAACTCAAAATGCTATTCCCTAAAACGAAGAACCAATTGCTTGAATCCGTTAGACAAGGAAATTACGTACCACAAGCCATTTTAGGTGTGGAGATTCCTAAAGAGAAAGGTAAGACCCGACTTTTGGGTGTTCCCACCACAACCGACAGGGTGTTGCAACAAGCCGTTTCTCAGGCTATTGCACCACTATTTGAACCCGTATTTAGTAGCAACAGTTTTGGATTTAGACCTAACAAAAATGCCCGACAAGCCGTTGGACAATCTAGAGATTACATCCATCAAGGCTTAAACCACATTGTGGATATTGACTTGAAGAACTTCTTTGACGAAGTAGACCACTGTTTACTATTGAATTTGGTACACCAAAAAGTGAAATGCAAAACCACAATGGGCTTGATACGAAAATGGTTGCGAGTACCCATACAAATTAACGGAAAGCTACAAAAAAGAAGAAAAGGAGTGCCACAAGGTTCACCTTTAAGTCCGTTGTTGTCTAATATTTTGCTTCATGAATTGGATAAAGAAATGACAAGACGAAAACTGAAATTTGTA
Source organism: Scytonema sp. RU_4_4 (assembly GCA_012031965.1). GTDB lineage: Bacteria > Cyanobacteriota > Cyanobacteriia > Cyanobacteriales > Nostocaceae > Brasilonema. The sequence goes on along the minus strand of JAAUSC010000370.1, from coordinate 1,546 downwards.
CGCTATGCCGATGATTTTAGTATTTACTGTAAATCACACAATCAAGCTAAGGCAACGTTACAAGTACTTGTAAAATTCTTGAGAACGAAGCTCCAACTTACCATTAACACGGAGAAAAGCGGGATTAAACGCCCAGTAAACTTCACTTTGTTAGGGTTTGGATTTGTGCCAACCTACAAGAAAGGAAGCAAGAACGAATACCAGTTGGTGGTGGCAGAAAAGGCATGGAAAAAACTAAAAGAAAGGCTCAAAAGCATTAGCCGAAAAACCGCACCAGTCAAGCTAGAAGAACGAATTGCCAAGATAAAAGAAGTGCAACGAGGATGGTTAAACTATTTTCGAGGAACGAGTATTGCAGGTAAATTACAATCTATAGATGGCTGGTTACGAAATCGACTGCGCTACTGCATTTGGCACGACTGGAAAAAACCAGAAAGAAAGAGGAAAAACCTTATTCGACTAGGAGCCAGCCAAGACCATGCCTATGCATGGAGTAGAACTCGAAAAGGGGGTTGGGCGATTGCACAGAGTCCGATTTTAGGGACAACTATTACTTTGAAACGCTTAAAACAGCGTGGATACCAATCATTAACAGAAATTTACACAGAACTTAATCCATCTTTTTGCGAACCGCCGAGTACGTGACCCGTATGCTCGGTGGTGTGAGAGGCTCACCCTACTAGTTTCTAGTAGGGCAGTCTACTCGATTAACTGATGCCCATTTCGTTAAATACTTGAATTATTCTTTTTTATTTCTTGTTTATTTGATTTAGGATTTTCACCGCGCAAAGTTCGTTTTTGCGGCATTTTTCAATTTACCGTCTATTGAAGTGAAAAGCCGCACTTTTCGATAAAACAGCCGTTTATTTGATTCTTAGTTACTTCGTCGCAGATTTCGTTTAGGCTTGAAATTTAAAAATGGCACTGCTCGAAATCGAAAATTTGAAGAAAACTTATCAAACACCCGACGGCAAGCGCGAAACGGTGGTCAATGTGCCGAAATTTTCTTTGGAAGCGGGCGAACAAATCGCTTTGATGGGCGAATCGGGAACGGGCAAAGAACTCGTCGCAAAAGGCATACACAAGGCCAGCAAACCGCTCAAAGAAGCCTTCGCGCACTGGGAGAATCTCAAGCTCGTGCTGATCTCGCTCTTCGGCGCGACTGCCGGACAGGGAGTCGTCTGGTACACAGGACAATTCTATGCGCTCTTTTATCTGCAAACGATTCTCAAGGTGCATCCCACGTCGCCAACTACATCGTGGCCATCGCGCTATTATTGGGAATGCCGTTCTTCGTTCTTTTCGGCGCGCTCTCCGACCGCGTAGGGCGCAAGCGATTGATGATGACTGGATGTCTGCTGGCCGCTCTTTCTTACATTCCGATTTATCAGGCGATGCAGTCGGCGGCAGGCTCGAACGTCTCGACTGTCGCATCTCGAACAGACCGCGTGACGGGCGCTATCAGCCTCGCGCCGCAGACCGTAGTCGATGGCGCGATGCAGCCCGCCGCAGAGGTTCTCACTTACACAGATTTCGCCACTTCTAT
>JAAUSC010000151.1 GCA_012031965.1 Scytonema sp. RU_4_4 | reverse complement strand
CATTTAGAATTCTTGATTTGGTAATGGGTTGTTCGTCCTGATTTGGGAGCAGCAATAGCAATGAAGTACCTCAAGAATTGAAAGAATGATTAGTCATGACATTTGACACAACTAATGAGTAATTCTTGATAGTATTGCTCAGATTCACTCGGCAAATATGTCATCTGTTGCAATGCTTGCTCACTCAACTTATAAGCTTGAGTGATATTAATCCGGCTTAAGAAATCCAAATCGTGGGAAATAACCCAAAGCGCACCTTGGTACTCATTAATACCCTCAATCATCTGGTCAATCGTTTCAATATCCAGGTTATTCGTCGGCTCATCGAGAATCAGCAGGTCGATTTGTGAAATACTAATGATGGCAGTTGCCAACCTTGCCAATTCACCTCCACTCAACACCGATGCGCTTTTGTTAACATCATCCTCTTTAAAAAGGAAGTGTCCCAACTGCTGGCGCAAAAGCTGATAATTGAGATTAAGATTAGCGGCTTGCATATTTTCCAAAATCGTCTGCTTTCGATTCACCAGTTCATAAGTTTGGTCGAGGTACACAGCTTTCATAGTAGGAGCAAGTAAAATTTCACCTGACTCCAAAATCGCTGTTGTATTCTCTATTCCCAAGATTGCTTTTGCCAAACTAGATTTACCTGAACCATTAGCACCAGCAATAACTATTCTGTCACCAGAGGACACATGAAGCTGGATATTTGAAATCAGCAGGTGTTCTCCTACCTTGAGATTTGCACCTTGAATATCAATGAGATTTCTACGTTTTTGGCTTCTTTCTTCTAGTTGAAGACTTGTCGCCTTCGTTGTTTTCACTTTGGTTTCTGCAACTCTTTGAGTCGCCTTTGCTACCGCCGCTTCATGTCTCTTTTTTGCAATTCCTGCTGAAACCTCGGCTTTTGTTTTAAGCAGTCCTGCAGCTGCTCTATCTACACTACCGTTGAGAAATTTGGCTCGACCATTTTTGCTAGATTGGGCTGCTCGTTGCTGTTCCTTTAACGCTGAAGCTTTGGTGCGTTTGAGTTCTTTTCTTGCAACTTCGTGCGATCGCACTCTCGCCTCTAATTCTATTTCCTTTTGCTCTCGATACAGAGAAAAATTCCCTCCATAAACCTTCACACCCTCTGGTGTCAGTTCCCAAGTCATATCAGTAACTTGGTCTAGAAAAAATGGCTTGTGAGAAACAATAACAAATGCTCCATCAAAGTCGTTAAGAAAAAACCTCAAGCTTTCTAATGCCATTAAGTCCATGTGATTCGTTGGTTCATCGAGTAGTAACACCTTTGGTGTACTAGATAAACCAATAGCCAAAAATAGCTTTGTCAGTTCTCCACCACTCAAATTGAAAAGCGGTAAGGATAAGTCAAGTGTTGTGTTGAATCTTGCTTCCAAAATTTCCTCAATTTTCCACCATTCCTCAGAAAGAGAACTCAGAAAATTGAATACCGTATCTGCTTTAATGTCCTGTTTGATAGTACTGATTTGAGGCAAATAGTAAATACTTCCATGACGTACAACAGAACCTGTAGTAGGATTGAGTTGACCTGCAAGAATCTTTAACAACGTGGATTTACCAACACCATTAGAACCGACTAAAGCAATGCGCTCATCTTCTCCAATACTTACTTGGACCCCTTTAAATAAAGTCCTAGTTGAACTGATTTCGTAAGCTAAATTATCAGCTAAAACTATTGATTTTTTCTGCATACTTAAACCTCAATATGACTAAATAGCCCCTACCTATCGAAAGCGCACAATAGGGGCGAAAAAATAGAGCCAGCCACACACATATCTAGAGCTGTTCTTTGTAGAGATAAGTTTTTAAAAAGTTTTTAGCGCATGGCTGCTTTTTACCAAACCTGCTAAGTTCTTGGTGATTCTTTCTTATTGACATCCGCTGCCTTCAAGCAACGGTTCTTTACTACTATTTTTCTCTACGACTACTTCATGTCAGCTATGTGAGGCGTGTTGAGGTTTGATACTAGCTACATCATAGCAGTAAACAATTCCGGAATGTCTCGAAGCTTTTAACTTGTAAAAGCAAATGTTGGAATGGAATTTTTCGGCTTTGCGCTCTCTTTCAGGAAGTCATAGAAACTAGAGCGTGAGTGCGTCTACCCTTTTGACTTAACTTTTCGTCTGAAACTAACACATATCAATTTTTGTAAAGAAAACTGGGAGGAATTGTATAAAATTCGTCAACAGAAACGTTAAAGCAGATCAATCGGGAGCATCTAATGTTTTTTCAAAGCAACGATACCAGCACCAATTCTAAGAAAAAAGAGAAAAAGTAAGCACTTATGCATCGTGAGGTTCGTGTTGATGGTTGTAGCAAGTTAGTCACTCAAACTTTATTTATGGATAACCAGATGCAAAAACAACCGGAACGAAATCAACTCACTCCACGGCAAAAACAAGCCCTGCTTGTGGCATTATGGAGTTTTGAAACACCTTTATTAAATGCAGGACAGACTGTTTTTGCTCGCCGCATGAAACAAGTGTTGCTGCGTGCATTTGTCATTCACAAGCGTCGTGAGCAGCTATCACCAGACACTTTATACAAACATCATTGTGACATCAAGCGTCGATTAAAGCAGTGTCTGGCATTACAGCAAGACTTCAAGAAGGGTTGGGGACTGAAAAGATGTTATCCCAAAATTCCTTATTACTTGTTTGTGTTTTTTGAAGAAACAAAAGGCTTACCGACTCCTGTTGAGTGCGAGCAAATTTTAGAGATAAAAAAAGTTTATCAAAATGTTCAGCATGTTGGTGTCCAGAAGAGACACAAAGTATTTTTATTTTACTATTACACCGCTTGGACAGCCTTAGTAAGGTGGTTCATAGATACCTCTAGAAAAAACTCCAAGATTGTCTGTTTTAAGAAAATACTAGGTTATATTAGTCTAGTTCCAATCAAGATTGGCAATGAGCTTCTGAAAGTACGAGGTGTTTGCATTAACTATCACGACTTATACCACCTTGAAGTCGCCCAACTACAAAGAATCCAGATGGGAAAAAATTGGGTGAGTGGGATTGATGGGATTAACGCCACAGTGTTCCATGACTCTCCGATTGTAGAGGAATATGAAAGTTTTCTAGATGAAGCGCGGATTGCAATTCATGAGGGGTTAACTCGACCTACAGCCTTTAGTCAACTCAAAGCATTTTGCTGGATGATATTGTTAACTTTAAAAGGCATCAATCCTTTAGCAGTTCTCATTCGTCATATTCAAAGTATGAAGAAAAAACAGCAAGAATTATGGTGTCTATAAGCGTTCAATTGACACTCCTTGGAGAAGCCCCACCCTTAACCGCAAGGTAGGGTGGGGAGAACGTCACTGTTTCAGCACCAGCCGGTACCTTGCTTTCCCACTATGTAGCCGTTCTAACGCCTCGTTCACTTGATTGAATTCAAAAGTTTCAATAACTGGCTCAATCTTATGGCGAGCAGCAAAATCGAGCATTTGGGCAACTGTCGCAGGACTACCAAGCGGACTCCCAGAGATTGACTTCTGAGCCGCTATTAATGGGAAAACATGGCTGGAAACGGGGTTAGGAACCACACCAACAAAATGTAATCGTCCTTTCGGACGTAAACAGGTAATGTAAGTGCTCCAATCTAAATCGGCGTTGACAGTTGAGAGAATTAAATCGAAGGAATTTTCCACTGATTTGAGTGCATTTGGATCGCGAGAATTGATGAAGTGATTTGCACCAAGTTCTCTTGCTTCCGCTTCCTTATCAGGACTAGTGGAGAATGCAGTCACATCACAACCCCAAGCATGAAGAAACTTCAATGCCATATGACCTAATCCACCGATACCAATCACACCAACACGATCTGTTGGCTTGACATCAAACTGCACTATCGGATTAAAAACTGTGATACCACCACAGAATAATGGTCCAGCAGTCACCGGGTCAATATCGGAAGGTAAAGGCACAGCCCAAGCCTCATGAGCGCGTACTTTGTCGGCAAAGCCACCATGTCGATTCACAATAGTACCCTCGGCTGTCAAGCAGAGATTATGGTTACCGGACACACACCACTCACAAGTCATACATGAGCGTGAATACCAACCCAGCCCAACTCGTTGTCCGACTTGGAGTTTTTTCACCGCATCACCAACGCTTGCGATTGTACCAACCACTTCATGTCCGGGAACAATCGGATACTGACTCATTCCCCAATCATTCTTGAGCATACTGAGGTCGCTATGGCAAATCCCGCAGTATTCCACATTAATTTCTACATCCTCACTGCCAAGTGGTCCTGGATCGTACTCAAAAGGCTTCAGTTCTTCGCCTCGTTGAAAAGCTGCGTAGGCGTGGATCATAGACTTGACCTCAGGTGATGATGTTAAGTTTTTTTCAGTAGTTATTTTGACACTCCCCGGCATAAATGCACGGGGATTCTAGTCGTTGCCCTGGCGAGGGATAAATCCACTCGCCAGGGCGCTTTACTAGTTAAGGGGACTGTCATTGACCCCACCCTCTACATCGGCAGTAGTCATTGCAACTACTGCTTTCTGAAGATCCAGAGGGCATGAAAAACCGAACCATTGACCAATATTTTGGGAAGCATTCCAGTCAGCATTGCAATGATATCCGTCAAATCCTCTAAACCAATCTCCATTACGCTTGCCAATCACTCCATTGCGGTGGTCGGACTTGCTAGTGTATGGAGCGGGAACTGATTGAACAGGTACACCATAGCGAATCGCTTTGTAGCGAGTGAACATTTCTAGCTGATAGAATGTCCAAGCATCACGATTATTGCCAGCATCAGATTTTGTCTTTTTCTTTTGCTTCATCGTTTGACGACAACCAGACAAGTCTTCAAACCGCAAACCCATTCCAAAGAAGCCCGCAAATTGCACAAGTTGTTTGGAAATAATGTGATTAATCTGGGTCAGAATCCGTCTTTCACGTTGCTCTAATCGCTTCACTTCTTTTAGTTGTTTGGCTTGTTGGAGCTTGCGGCGAGTACGTTGAAACTGTCGTCTCAATCCTTTGACTCGTCCGCCTTTCCAAAACTTGCCAAACCCTTTGGGAAGCGCCGCAACAGCAATGTTGTTTTGTCCTCTATCTACACCGATCCAGCGCTCAACTGATATTGCATCAGCAACTTGCATTGACACAGATATCAGTGCATACCAAATTCCTTTTTTAGACTTACAAAGTTTGAGAGAGCCTAGCTTGGCTGTCCCTTGCATGATTGTGTCCAGGACTTGAGAATGCGAAGCACAGTGAATAGATAGAGGAAGGCGTCCTTTCCTGCCTCGTAGTAGATTAAATGCAATAGTGTAGAAATCACCTTTTTTGGATATCTCAAAATTTTGGTTATTTGTTTCTAACCACATTCGTTTAAAATGCTTAACTTTTGTTTTGGCATTTGTATTCCGAATAGTTTGATTGATCCAAGCAGAGCCTATCTCTACATGCGCAAAGGCAGAACTAGTTAATTTCTTTCGCTCTTTTTTATCAAGACACAACAATTCGTTCGCTACTTGAGTGTTGACGCTTGTCAACCGTTCAAACTCAAGTGCTTTATTTTGGTTGAGCCGATAAAAAGGTAGCTTTAAAGTTAATGTTAGTTCTGCCATAAAAATATTCTAGCGCTATCTTACATAGCTATGTAAGATAGCGCTAACAAAAAACTATTAAGAGTACTGGTGGCAGGCTTTAGCCTGCGTCGGTGGCTTTCATGAGCCAGTACTTGATGAGTGTTTCCCTCACTTGGTATCTGGCGTCCTCCTGGCTAAAGCACGAAATACGGCACTACGTGCCTGTTTCTCAGGAGCTTTCAGCCTACCATCCTTGTAAAGTTTGCTATTGCTTTGATAGCACCAGATGTCAACTTGAAAAGAAATCTTAGTACTCGTTATGTAAAGTTCATAAAGTATTGCTAAATTTTATTGCATAACTTTAGCAAGGATAATGTTTTGCTAAAAACTCTTCAGCTTCATCCCTATTGCGAATCACTCCATCCAACGTAGCAGCAAGTAAATCATCGAGCATTTGCCGATACTGCGGTCCGGGTTTGTATCCCAGTTTCCTCAAGTCATTTCCATTCACAATAGGCTGAATGTTACGCCAAACAGTCAAATATTGCCAAATCTGACGCCTGATGATTCTTGTACTCTGCACAGCTATTAGAATCAGCATTGGCACGTCGTATTGGCGTAATAATTGTACGATTTGACTAGGACGCACCTGATCGACTCCTCCCTCTGTTTGCAAAGAGGGGCTAAGGATGAAGTGTTTGACATGAGCCTGAGCTTGTGCTATCTGTTCTAACCTGTTAATACTATCTTCGGGCAATTGCAGATTTCTTGCCACACGCCCTCGATATTCTGCTGCTAAGTGGGCAATGAGAGCTTCCAAGCGCATTTGCCAGTGGATAAGGGTTTGCGGGGAGTCAAACCGCCGTAAACAACGTTCTAACAAACGTAATTGCCCCAGAAGTTCCTCATCTAGCCGAAGAGTGGGATGAATGCACTGTAAAGCTCCCAAGTCTCCCAGTAATTGCAAAGCTGGCTTCCAATAAGGAGCTTTTAGGATATGTTTCAATTCCGTTTTCAATCGAGTTTGCAGTGCCGGAGCTTTGCTATTTTCTCGGGTGGTGCGATCATAAACGCCGCTGTTGATAGCATAGCGGATATACTCTTCTGTTTGAGGCTCCAAGTGAAATCCTAGTCGCATAGCAAAGCGCACACCGCGATAGATGCGGGTGGGGTCTTCGATAAAGCTGTTAGCGTGCAACACTCGAATTTGCTTTGCCTGTAAATCGAGCAACCCGCCAAAAAAATCGAGTAATTCACCAGCGCGGGGAGGCGTCAGTCGCAGTGCCATTGCGTTTATGGTAAAATCTCGACGATACAAGTCTTGACGAATCGAACTCGCCTCAACTTCAGGATTTGCCGCAGGATAAGGATAGAATTCTGTTCTAGCAGTTGCAATGTCAACCCACAATGAATCTAATTCTGGGTCTTTATGCCACAGCAAAGCCGCAGTTTGAAAAGCCCCGTGGATTTCTAAACGTGCTGTTGGGTAAAGTTGCTGTAGTGCCTTTGCCAGTTCTACACCCGCACCCACATCCGCAGCTTTGTGAAAACCATCAACCACTAAGTCAATATCTTTAATTAACAAAGTGCCAGAAGCTTCTTCAGCAAGTAGCAAGTCGCGTACTGCTCCCCCAACAAGGTAAAGATGCCAACCGCGTTTTTCTGCTTCTAGTGATGCTTTGGTAAGCAATTGCCACAACTGCGGTGCAAGCCGCGAATGCAATTCCTCTAGAGTGGGAGATTTAATATTTTTTTCTCTCTCTCCCCTCTCCCCCCCTCTTCCCCTCTCCCCCTCTCTTCTTCCTGATGCAGTTCTCGCAAAACATCAGTACGGGTGACAATTCCCACCAACTGCCCCGTTCTCCAATACTGGTAAGCGTCCGATATCGTATGTCACCATCACTGACTCGATTTCTGGCAACGTAGTATCAGGGGTAATTGTCCTCATATTAATTGTCATATAGCCCTTGACAGGAGCATGACTAAAGCCGTGATGCAGGGCAATATCTAAATCCCGTCGGGAAATAATACCTCGCAGTTGTCCTTGAGCATCGACTACACATAAACCAGAGTGTCCATAGCGCAACAAAGTGCGCTGTGCTTCTGCAATTGTGGTTTCTGGACGAATGGTACGGACTGGAGAGGACATCAAATCTCGGGCAATAGGAGGATGGGGAATAGTCGTTTTTATCCCCTCAAGGAGTTGGTTTAAAATCTCATCCGAGTCTACGCCTCTTAAGTTCAGCGATGCTGCTTGGGAATGTCCACCGCCACCCAGTGGTTGGAATAACTCATTGAGATTAATTCCTTGAATTTGCGCTCTTCCAATCACTATTAATCGTGATTCACCTTCTGCCAAAGGATACTCATTGAAAAGCAGTAAGGTATCTATTTCTGTTAACTCTACCAACTGTGAGGCAAGGCTCGATAACCCTGGCACAAAACTATCTGTTTTCAAATGAACCCAAGCAATCTTATATCCCCTTACATATGTATGTTGTAGTTTTTCTAGCGACACCTTCAAAAGTTGTTGCAACTGGGGAGAAAGACCAGGGTCAACGTACTGACTCACGACTGACAAACTTGCCCCTTGTTGCATCAACCAAGCCAAGGCTAAGGCGTCCCGTGGTGTGGCATAGTCAAATGTCAGAGAGCCAGTATCTACATGAATACCCAATGCCATCACAGTTGCTTCTGCGGTTGTCAGGGAAATTTGTTGTTTTTGTAATTGCTCGACAATCAGAGTTGTTGTCGCTCCAACTGGGGAGATGTGTATCTCTGTGGCGGGAATATCTCCTTGTTGTTCTTGGTGATGGTCATAAATGATAATCTTATTAAGATGGGGTAGATCTAACCATTCAGCAGTTTTGCCAATGCGATCGCGCTGTTGTGTATCGACCACAATTAAAGAACGAATTTTCTTTGGATTGACCGAACGCCGTTCAATCAGCTGATACTCATCCCGATGCAGTGCCAGAAAATCTCGTACAGGTGGATGAGTTCCTCCACTCAACACAATCTTGCTTCCAGGTAACAAGCGTGTCAGTCCTACCGCCGCTCCAAGTGAGTCAAAATCAGCTGTTGTATGGCACAGAATTAAATCCATAATTATTCAGTCATTGGTGAGCCAGCGCGAATGACGTCTTTCCCGACAGAGGTCACTGGTGGAGCGCAAGAGCGTGTCCGGAGGACATCCCCGCTCTAGCTCCGCCGTGCCGTAGGGATGGGGTCATTAGTCATTGGTCATTAGCACAAAGGACAAAGGACAAAGGACAAATGACTAAAACGTGTCAATTTTCTGTTAGCTTAACAAATAAGGAAAAACTGTCAGTGTTGACCTGCACAATATTTTATCTTTAGTAACTCGTTTGCTGTTTCGGGAGAAGGGAAGATGACTTTTATATTCCAACTCGCTTTATTAGCTCTGGTTTTGGTGTCTTTTGCTCTGGTTATTGGTGTTCCTGTAGCCTATGCCACTCCACAGAACTGGAATGAATCTAGAAGACTGCTGTGGATTGGTTCAGGAGCGTGGATTGCTTTAGTGCTTTTAGTTGGGGTGTTAAACTTTCTCGTAGTTTAACCAATCCGCTAGGAATTTCCCACTCACCTGTGCAGTGAGGATCTCAAGCGGGGTTCGCCCTTATAGTATCTCCTAAGCCCTATGCATACAGCTGTGCTGTATGCATAGGGCTTAGAGCCAGCCCTTTCAACGCGTTCATTTGTACTACATTTCTCACTGATCTATTAATCCTTGCGCTATCATCCTTGCGGGATTTTCTTCAACAAATGCTTCAAACAAAAGGGCAATATTTTGACTGTCTTTGATGTTGCGATCGCTGAGGATAACATAGATAGGCTGAAGCCATAATTTTATGTCCTATACAGGGAGCGGCTTTCAGCCTTTGAAGGAGTCGTTCATTTGTTCGCGTTGAAAGGGCTGGGTTTAAATCCCCAACTCAAAATGTCTTTAATGCGTGAATTTTGTTAGCGATGAGATAATTTTAGATAATCAGCAACAAATGATGCGTTTTATAACAAACGCATTTCATCTGAAAAAATTTAGGCGATCGCTCTTTTAATTCCAATACAGTTTAGTTAAGAAGATTTAACAAACCTACGTCTTTTGTAAAAACTTCTTTATAAAAAAACGCATTTCGTATGAAAAAGATATCGCTCTTTTTTATAACCTTACCCCTATGTACCATAGGGAGTTTGACTTCTGTAGGTACAGTCAAAGCGCAACAAGTCACTTCTGATGGCACTGTATCTACCACAGTTACCACTCCTGATGGCAGAAATTTTGACATCAATGATGGTACTAGAAGAGGAGGAAATCTTTTCCATAGCTTCAAAGAATTTTCTGTTCCCAACAATGGTTCGGCTGTGTTTAATAATGCAGTTGATGTGCAAAACATTATTAGCCGGGTAACGGGTGGTTCTGTTTCTAGTATTGATGGTTTGATTAAAGCTAATGGCGCAGCTAACTTATTTTTACTTAATCCTGCAGGGATTATTTTTGGACCAAATGCCCAATTGAATATTGGTGGTTCATTTTTGGGGAGTACGGCGAATAGTTTTGTATTTGATAATGGGTTTGAGTTTAGTGCGACTAACCCGCAAGCACCACCGCTGTTAACTATAAATATTCCGATTGGGTTGCGCTTTCGTGACAATCCGGGAAGTATTACCAATCAGTCTACCGCTCTGAAGGTAGATCCTGGTAACACCTTTGCACTTGTGGGCGGTAATGTGCAGCTTGATGGAGCACGTTTGCTGACTCCAGGGAGTCGTGTGGAGTTGGGAGGAGTGTCGAGTGCTGGGACAGTAGGATTAGAAGTTAATGATAATGCTTTGCGTTTGAGTTTTCCTGATAGCGTCGCACGAGCTGATGTATCCCTGACCAAGGAGGCAGAAGTGAATGTACGTGCTGGTAGTGGCGGTAGTATTGCTATCAATGCCCGTAATTTGAATCTGACTGGAGAAAGTAAACTACGGGCAGGAATTGCATCAGGACAAGGTTCACCTGACAGCAAAGCGGGAGATATTGACATTAACGCGACAGGGATAATGACTCTTTCTGATGGAAGCTTTATTTCTAATCTGGTTCAATCTAACAGCGTGGGTCAGGGGGGTGACATCAATATCAAGACGGGGTCGCTGTCCTTAACTGATGGCGCTCAACTGTTTGCTGGCACTTCTGGACGGGGGAATGCAGGAAACTTGAGGGTTTCTACTGAGAGCTTAATTGTTCAGAATGGAGCGTTGGTAACTTCTGGAACGTCTGGTCAGGGAAATGCTGGCAACTTGACCATCGAAACCGGAACATTAAGCATTAGAGATGGTGGCGAAGTTTCCGCAGATACCTCTGGAGAGGGTAATGCGGGAAGATTACTCATCCAAGCTCGTGACTTAGTGGAAGTTATAGGCACAAATACATCTGGAGTAGCCAGCTTTTTGACTGCTAATGTTCTTCCAGGAGCCACAGGTCGAGGGGGAGACTTAACTATCGAGACTAAACGCTTGAGCGTCAGAGATGGTGCACAAGTCAGCGTTTCTACTTCTGGTGTAGGTGATGCAGGAAATTTGACAGTTCGTGCTTCCGACTCTGTGGTTCTAAGCGGAGAAGGTCCTTTGGGTCCAGGCGGCTTATTTGCTCAAGTCAACATAACCCGTAGCGGTCAGCAAGGTAAGGGAGAAGGTGGTCAGTTAAGCATCGAAACTGGACGCTTGAGCGTCAGTGATGGTAGCAAAGTACAGGTTTCTACTTTCGGTGAAGGAAATTCCGGAGACTTGCTAATTCGTGCAACTGATGTGGAAGTGTTTGAAACACCCAGATATAACTTTTTTTCCACTGGTATTTTTGCAGAGGTTGCCGATCCTTCTCCTGATGCTACTGGCATCCCTGGCGATACTGAACGTATAGCCAGAGGAAACGGCGGCAATTTAACCATAAAGACTGAGCGGTTGAGCATTAGAGATGGTGGTAGGGTATCGGTTTCTACTCGTAGCCAAGGAAATGCTGGAAAGCTGCTTGTACAGGCTAGAGACTCAGTGGAAGTTGTGGGTATGTTACCAGAATTTGGAGCGAGTCGCTTAATTGCCAATGTTACACCAAGAGGTAGAGGTGCTGGAGGAGGCTTGACTATTGAAACCAAACGCTTGAGCGTTAGAGATGGTGGACAAGTTTCCGTTGGTACTTCTGGTCAAGGTGATGCTGGGGTATTGCAAGTTTCTGCTGACTCTGTGGAAGTAGTTGGCAGATCACAAGATGGCCAATTGAAGAGTGAAATAAGTGCTGCCGTTGCTCAAAATAGCACAGGTAGTGGGGGAAGCTTGAGAATTGATACTGGCAAGTTAATTGTCAGGGATAGTGGTACGGTAACCGTGAACACTGAAAATACAAAGCCGGCAGGTACCCTAGAAATCTATGCTGACTCTATCAAGTTAGACAATCAAGGAAGCATCACAGCGACCACCAAATCAGGTGACGGTGGCGACATCACCTTAGGAGTCCGAGATTTCTTACTCTTGCGTCGCGGTAGTGAAATCTCAACGACTGCGGGTACAGCTGGTGCTGGTGGAGATGGCGGCGACATCACGATTAACTCTCCATTCATCATTGCTTTCCCCAATGAAAATAGTGACATCACTGCCAATGCTTTCAGCGGTAACGGTGGGAAAATCACAATAAAAACTCAAGGTCTGTTTGGAATCACTCCACTCAGTCGGCAAGAACTTGAACAACGTTTGAATACCACAGATTTCACTCTACTAGACTCAAGAAACTTACCAACCAGTGACATCACTGCTATTTCCCAAAACAATCCAAACTTGAGTGGTACTGTCAACATTAACACCCCAGATGTTGACCCCAGCCAAGGGTTATTTGAATTGCCAGAAACTGTTATCGACCCCGCACAGCAGATAGCTCAAAATCCCTGTCTACGAGGAGGTGGCGAATTTATCATCACCGGACGTGGCGGATTCCCATCTAATCCCAATAAAATCCTCAGCAGTGACAATGTGCGGGTTGATTTGGTCAAGCCTGTCGCCAGTACAACGAGGAATTCAACAAGTACAACTAAGAGTCAGCCATCTACCAGTGCAACTGACAAACCTATAGTCCCTGCACGAGGATGGATATTCAATGAAAAAGGTGAGGTGACGCTGGTCGCTTATGATCCTACCAAAACTGGTGTACAACGCTCCTCACCAACACCTGCAAGTAGTTGTGCAGCAGTGAGATAATAATGAGTGCGAATCCAACGTAGGGTGGGCATTATGCCCACCTTGCTATCTTGTTTTCGCTTTGCTCAAATGCCGTCATACCAAGCAATTCGACAGAGCGAGCAATTCATCTGGTCACCTCCCTATCGGGTAGGTGTGAGCCTTCTTGCTGCTTCAGGTAGAATCAACGTGGGATAAAATTGCAAACACAGAAAAAATCATCTCACGTAAAGGGGCAAAGAGACTCTTTGCCCCTTTACGCGAGAAAATAAAAAATGGCAACTGAGTATAAACAGAAGAAACAATGGATACTAAAGCTTTTAAACGTTCGCTCCAACATTCAGAAAACTATCATCGTAAAGGATTTGGTCACCAAGCAGAAGTCGCGACTCAATTACAGTCTGAGTATCAAAGCAATTTAATTCAAGAGATTCGTAATAACAATTCTATTCTGCAAAAGGAAAACGTCACCATCTACTTAGCACAAGCCTTTGGATTTTGTTGGGGTGTAGAACGTGCTGTAGCGATGGCTTATGAAACCCGCAAACACTTTCCCACTGAACACATTTGGATTACGAATGAAATTATTCACAACCCTTCTGTTAATCAGCGTATGCTGGAAATGGAAGTAGGATTTATCCCTGTTGAAGGAGCTAAAAAAGACTTTTCTGTTGTTAATTCTGGGGATGTTGTTATTTTACCAGCTTTTGGGGCAAGTGTTCAAGAAATGCAGTTGCTGAATGAGAAAGGTTGCAAAATTGTTGATACAACTTGCCCTTGGGTTGCTAAAGTTTGGAATACTGTTGAAAAACACAAAAAAATCGATTATACATCAATTATTCATGGCAAATATAAGCACGAAGAAACTATCGCGACAAGTTCATTTGCAGGGAAATATCTGATTGTGCTTAATATGCAGCAAGCAGAATACGTTGCTGACTACATTTTGAATGGAGGAAACCGGGAGGAGTTTCTGGGAAAATTTAGTAAAGCTTGCTCTCTTGGATTTGACCCTGATAAAGATTTAGAAAAGGTTGGCATTGCTAACCAAACTACGATGCTCAAAAGTGAAACCGAACAAATTGGTAAATTATTTGAGCGGACGATGATGAAAAAGTATGGTCCCACTGAGCTAAATCAGCATTTTCAAAGCTTCAACACGATTTGTGACGCGACTCAAGAACGTCAGGATGCAATGTTGGAGCTAGTAGAACAAAAGCTAGATTTGATGATAGTCATTGGTGGGTTTAATTCATCAAATACGACACAATTGCAACAGATTGCAGTCGAGCGAAAAATTCCTTCTTATCACATCGATAGAGAAGCACGGATTCTATCTGGAAATCGCATTGAACATCGGGAATTAAATGGAGATTTAAAAATCACAGAAAACTGGTTGCCAGATGGAGAAATAGTCGTAGGAATTACCTCTGGTGCTTCTACACCGGATAAGGTTGTGGAAGATGTGATTGAGAAGATTTTGGAATTGAAGGCGACAGCCGCGATTGTTTAGAACGAACCTCACCGCACTCGCTGCGCTCCAATTTAAAATCACCGAAGTTCGCTCAAGCGTTGCTCCTCCAAGAGGAGGCTCTTTTGGGAACCTCGGTGATTCAAATCAAAGAGGGACAGGCAGTCTATAATTGCGGTGCGAGCATCTTGTTCGCTTAACATAATTATTTAATAACGAGCGAGACGATGCTAATTTCGTATTGTTTTCTCCAGAGTATTGCCTAGTACCGCAACTTGTGATAATAAGATTACACATTCTGGACATTAGACTAAATATAGGACATGGTGGTAGTGCCGCGTCCTTACGATTAATTCTGCCAAATGCTTAGATAGGAGAATACATGGAACCAATTATTGCTATAGTCTTAGTCCTTATAGGGTATGCATTAGGGTCCGCAAAACTTATTAATCAGGGAAATGAAGCTTTGGTTGAACGTTTGGGGCGGTATCATCGCAGACTGAAACCAGGACTCAATTTTATTGTTCCCTTGCTAGATCAGATTGTGATGGAGGACACCACACGAGAGCAGGTTTTAGACATTAAGCCTCAGAATGTGATCACCAAGGATAATATCTACTTGGAAGTCGATGGCGTCGTGTACTGGCGCATTAGAGATATAGAGAAAAGCTTTTACGAAATTGACGATCTTCAACAGGGGCTAACAAACCTAACCACAACCACACTCCGGGAAATTATTGCCCAAAACACCTTGGAGGAAACAAATGCTGCCAGAGCTAACATGAACAATACCTTATTAGGTGAGTTGAATCGGACAACGGCACAGTGGGGAGTTGACATTCTCCGGGTAGATATTCAAAGTATTACACCGCCTGAAAGTGTGCGCAAATCAATGGAAGAGCAGCGAGCAGCTGAAATTAACAGCCGTGCTGCGATTTTAGAAGCGGAAGGACAGCGTCAGGCTGCAATTAAGAAAGCAGAAGGAACAAAAACCTCAATGCAGATCATTTCTGATGCTTTACGTTCCAATCCCGAAAGTAAAGAAATTCTGCGGTATCTCGTGGCTCAAGATTACATCAATGCTAGTTACAGACTGGGCGAAAGCCAGAATGCCAAAGTTGTCTTTGTAGACCAAGGCAAAGGTAGTGAGATGATGGATTTGATTTCCGAGATGACATATCACGAAGATAATGGCAAAAATACTGAAAATAGTTCTACCTAGTTTGATGGCAAGACTTGCGAAGATTGTCGGAAAATTGCATCAGCAACCAACGATACATCCCGCATTTGTTGGACATCGTGAACTCGGAGGATATCAGCGCCATTAAAGATAGCCGCACAACACGCCGCTGCTGTTCCCCAGACTCGTGCTTTCGGGTCTGGTTGGTTTAAAATGCGACCAATGAAACTTTTACGAGATGCTCCTACTAAGATAGGACAATTGAGTGGACGCAATTGGGGTAAGCGGCGCAAAATTTCTAAATTTTGCTCGTAGTTCTTGGCAAAGCCAATTCCTGGATCGATGATAATTTTTCCTTGGTCAATACCTGCAGCAGTAGCTGCAGCAATTTGTTTTGCTAAAAAACTATGAATCTCCCCTATCAAGTCTTGATAATCAGTGAATTGTTGCATTGTTTGTGGGTTTCCCCGGATATGCATTAATATAATTGGCACATTCATATTTGCCACTGTCGGTAACATTTCTGGGTCTAAAGTCCCGCTGGAAATGTCATTCACTATATCTGCACCTGCTTTTACAGCAGCTTTGGCAACAGCCGCTCTTGTTGTGTCTACGGAAATTGGCACTGTTATCTCTTTTCGCAGTACCTGTAACACTGGTAGAATTCTGTCAAGTTCTTCTGCAAGAGTGATTTGTTCTGCCCCTGGTCGAGTTGATTGACCACCGACATCAATAATATCTGCACCACCTGCTACCATTGCTTGCGCCTGTGCGAAAGCAGCAGTTGCTGTGTTGAATTCTCCACCGTCACTAAAACTATCAGGTGTGACATTAAGAATCCCCATAAGGTATGTTCGCTGTCCCCACTCAAAGCAGCGTTCTCGAATAATCAAATTGGGTGTCATAAGATTTACGCTCTACAGTTCCTAGGCTCAGCCTAGGAACGCTTTACTAGAGGCTTTACCTCCAGATTTCAGGATGACTTTCGCTATTTTTACGTGAGACTCTGTCTCACTATATGCATTCCCTGGCTCAGCCAGGGAACGAGAGAAGATATACATGAATCACCGATAATTCACAAGTCTGGCGAAACTTGCGGGTTCCAAACTTGCTCCTCCCACCAGAACACCATCAATTTCGCTTTGAGCCATGATTTGGTCTATATTATTCGGCTTTACCGAACCACCGTATTGAATTGGTACATGAGGATTGCTCAATTGGCTGCGAATTAAACCTATGACACGATTGGCTTCTTTGGCTTCACAAGTATCGCCAGTACCGATCGCCCAAATGGGTTCATAAGCAATGACCAAATTCTCCTGATCAATATCCACTAGGTCTTTTTCGAGTTGGCTGATAATCAGTGATTCTGTTTCAAGCGCATCTCGTTGTTGTTTCGTTTCACCGACACATAAAATTGGGGTAAGACCAAACCATTGAGCAGCTTTGAGGCGCAGGTTGACGGTGTGATCCGTTTCACCAAAGTATTGCCGGCGTTCGCTATGACCGACAATAACATAGCGCACCCCAATTTCTTGCAGCATTGGTCCGGAAATTTCACCCGTATAGGCTCCACTCTCTTCCCAATGGATATTTTGCGCCCCTAATTGTACACGACTTCCATGCAAACTCTTGGACAAAATGTTTAAATCAGTGAAGGGGACGCATAGTACCACTTCTCGGTCTTGAGGGGTTTCGTCCAAGCTGGGCAGAAATCCTTTTAAAAACTCCAGGGATTCTGCCTGGGTTTTGAACATTTTCCAGTTACCGGCAATAACTATTTTTCGCACAGGTGATTTCGTTAAGATCTTAACGCTACTAGATGCATTTTTCAGTTTATGACTTTAAGGGGTCAATTTGTCTTAGTCATGAAGTACTTAGTTATTCTGGCTATATCCGAA
>JAAUSC010000017.1 GCA_012031965.1 Scytonema sp. RU_4_4 | reverse complement strand
CGATGAGCGGTTCCAATTAAGGGAGTTGAAGACGAAAATTGGTATGGCGTCGGGTTGGGGCAGCTCGCTCAGAGAAATTTGGGATCAAGATGACTCAAAGACTGCTGCAATATCTCATTGCCAACTTTTTCCACCTCTTGCCAAGTCGGAAGCGCATCCACGTAAACTTCATGAATTGAAGAACCAGGCAGAATGTCGTGAAACTGGTTAAATAAGACTTTTTTCCACGCCGCTTCTAGTTCAGCTTTTGGATATGTCACTTTAGAGCTAATTGTTGCCAAAGCCGCAAACAGTTCCGCTTGGTACAATAACCCTTCACAACGACGATTCCAACGTTTTTGGTCACCGTGAGTCGTGTAGCAACCGCGATGAAATTCTAGATAAAGTTCGTCTTCCCAGGTGGGGAAATCAGAAGATGAGGGGAAATTTTCATTGTCCCCTTGTCCCCTTGTCCCCTTGTCCCCTTGTCCCCTTGTCCTCTTAATTTGCTCTAAGTAATTTTCAGCGGTCGTAAACTCTAGCTGAGGAAAGAGAGGAGACTTTTGCCAACGCTGAGCGATTTCTAGCATATCACGGGTAGGACCGCCGCCGTGGTCACCCACGCCAGGAAGCCAAAGGGCGTCACAAAGACCTGTTTGAGTTTGCCATTCACAGGCGTAGGATGCCATTTTAACAGGGTCGATACCCTCACCAACAGGCGCAGACATGAGACTAAAGACTTCACTACCATCAGGCGATCGCACCAAAAGCACCATAATCAAACTTCGTCGTATCATTCCAGCGCAACTTTTGAGTCACGAAATACTCAACACCAGCACTAGTGAAAAACTGCGGCAAAGTTGCACAAAAACCAAAACTATCTGGTACCCATACCACACAAGAAAGCTTACCAAACTTCTCTAGCACATAGCGCTGACCATACAACAACTGACGGACAATAGATTCACCTGCAATTAAATTCAAATCCGGTTCAACCCAAAAACCCCCCACGACTTCCCAACGCCCAGTTTTTAGCGCCTGTTGAATAGCATCAAACAAATCCGGGCGATGTTCTTCTATCCAAGCATAAAGTACTGGCGAAGAATGACAGAAAATCAACTCCGGAAAATCCTGGCTTAGCTTAAGAACCGACTCAAAAGTACTTTGTGCAGCTTTCCAAGTTTCACTCACACGCCACAGCCATGCTAAATCAAGATGAGCATGACCTAATAGGTGGATTTTAGATTTGGAACCGCAGATAGACGCGGATGGACGCAGATAATTATTGATTTCGAGGAGCTTTCCGCGAAGAGCAAACAGTAAATTCTCAAACTCTCCTTTCTCCCCCTCTGCGTTCTCTGCGCCTCTGCGGTTCGTTTCCCAATCAATCTCCGCCACAATCGCCGCCAAATTCTCCAACTTCTCAGGCTCAAAAGTTTCCAAATACCGCTGCATCAGCGCCAACTCATCAGCCACAAAACCAGGATCAGGATTATTCTCATCCGTAGACTCATAAATAAGAAGCGACTTTACCAGAGCTCCATCACAATGACTCGGACTCACCAAACGCAAAGCTACAATAAATTCATCTCCTGGTGTCACCGCAGGACTCAGTAGCACCCTAGGAGAACAATCAAACAAATCTCCCTCAAGCACCAACTTCCCATTGACATAAACTTGAGCAGAATCTGCCCACCAAACGAGTGATAGTCGCAAAGACAAACCTTGTAGCGGATAACCCTGTAAATTTTGGGGAACAACCAATTGTTGCATCAGCCATAGCACTTTTTGCCCTCCAGCCCAAGCAATGTGTTCTTTGGCATTTAACTGAGCAAGATTCCACTGAGAGAAATCGGTGCTAACATCAACCACAGGTGAGACAGCGCTGCGGGAGGGTTTCCCTCCGCAGGCGACTGCAAACCCGAAGGGCAAGTCCGCTGTCTTACATTGCCAAGATGGCAAATTATTCACTCTTACATAGGAGCGTAACTTCTCAATCGCTTCCGAGATGAATTTAGTGTTGGCTTGAGATACTGGAGAGGTCATAATTTCGCTAAGATGAGGGAATTGACAATCATCAACAATCTTTTAATTTATTGTTTAGTGAGAGTTTGAACGCTAACAATGCTATCAACAAAAATTCATCTAACCGTCACGCATCTAACTTTGTACACAGCTCAAGGCTAGACCAATTGCTAGCACACTGGTTTTCTTAATTTTGAACTTTGAATGAGCGAATTGCTTATGCCTCCTGCTACCTCTGGTCGTTATCAAAGCAGACTTTTTAACTTTTTCCACCAGCAATCTCGGCGCTGGGGTGGGCAGTTTGAACGCACCATACGGCATCTACAAGTCGCTGCTAATTGGTCATTCGAGGCTCTACTTTACCCAGTGTATCTGCTGATTCGCAAAGCAACAGAGTCAGCTGGCAAACAACTGCATACAAATGAGCAACAACCTAAGCTCCAGTTACAGGGAAATGAGACTGATAACTCCGAAACTCCTCTATCTGCAGATACTCCTATTCAACGAGTGCTAGAAGCAGTAGTGACTCTGCAAATTGGGGAAGCAGGAGAGCACAAGAGCAGGGGAAGCAGGGGAAGCAGAGCAGAGGAAGGAAAGGGAGAAATAACTCCCTCATCTGGCTCATCTCCCTTACTCCCTCACTCCCTCCCAACGGTGCAGGGAATTGCTTCACTTTTAGCAAATCGCAATTTGGTACTCGTCACTGCTGAAAATGAAATTCTGGACATTTTAACACCCCAGCAGCAGGAAAAATTAGAGAACCGAATTCTTGACGAAGTTGCTACATACTGGCATTCTTGGCGGTTGACTCAAGGAAAAGACGAAACAAAACTATTACCTAAAATTGATCGTTTGTTGAACAAGTCGGTTTCGGGTGGTCAAGAAATCATGCCTGTGTTACCACAGTCAACGGGAAACGAACAGATAGAAGAGTATAAAAAAATACCTGTATTTTCTCAAGGTCTATCATTACTAGACGCAACTTTTGCCCAGCTGGAATCTCACACTATCGTACCAATATCTCGTGCTAGTGGACAATTGCTCCAAGCTGTTCAAACTCAGCTGAACATATTTATCTACGGGAAACAGCAGAAACTGACCACTGAACAAAGAGCATTAGATGCTGATAGGGAACATCAAATCTCGAAAATTCAAGCTTTAATTTGGGGGGCAATTCATTACTTTTTTGGCGAGCACAATGTCAATAAATTAGAGCAAAAAACCCCAACCAATATTATTGACCAATCCATACCCAGTGCTCGACGCAAGCAAACACAAACTGTAAAATTACCACAGCACTCTCCTTCCTCAGCTTTGCCCAAAAGCTCTCATTTAGTAAGCGGAAACATAGCAGACCCTTGGTTGACTATGAATGATTTGTTTGGGGATGTGCAAGAGGTTACTGAGGTTGTTAACGAGCAACAATTATTTGTTCACGCACCTAGTTCTCAGTCTACAAAGAAGGATAATGAAGGAGAGATTCTTCACCAGCGCCAACAAACCACTCAAGTTGAGGCAAAGCCTGATTGGATTGAGGCACAATCTCAAATGATTGGGTATGAAAAACATCTTGTGGAGCAAGCTCTTGTGTGGTTAGACCGTGTTATGCTTTGGCTGGAAAATGTTTTTGTGAAAATGGCTCTATTTTTGCGAGCGCTGTTGCGAGGAAAATGAGACGATTTAAAAGCCAAGGTAATGGGTTGTTGATTATGGTTACTAGAATGCCTAAAATCCTGAGTTGAATGTAGTTGAATGTCTTCCCGTTTTAGCCGTTTGGGGATAACGCTTTACAATCGCTTTCAGCCCACCAAGCATAAATAGGAGTTTCACTAGCTGGCAAATTCCCAAAAGTATTAGGCTGCAAAACAGTCATGCGTACGCCGTTTGTTAATTGCACAATATAATTAACGTGCGTTCCTAGATACATGATGTTGACTAGCCGTCCTTCAAAGCAGTTCGTTTGCAAACTGGGCTTATAAAGCGAAAGCTGAATTTTTTCTGGACGTACGCTGACGACAACCGCTTGCGATAGTTCGATTGGTGTGTCTGGCTGGCGAGCAACTACAATTGAGAATCCTGTTTTTGTAACAATTCTGACGCTTGAAGCATCTACACCTGCTATTTCACCTTCAAAGAAATTGGTATCACCAATAAAATCAGCTACAAACGCTGTGCGTGGTTGTTCGTAAATTTCGCTAGGGGTGCCTATTTGCTCAATTTTGCCTTGATTCATCACAGCAATGCGATCCGACAAGGACAACGCTTCTTCCTGGTCGTGAGTCACCATAATAAAGGTCAACCCCAGTTCTTTATGTAAATTTGAGAGTTCAACCTGCATTTGTTTACGCAGTTTTAAGTCTAGCGCTCCAAGAGGCTCATCTAGTAGCAAGACTGCAGGTCGATTCACAAGCGCTCGTGCTAATGCTACCCTTTGCTGTTGACCACCAGAAAGTTGACTGGGAAAGCGCGATCGCAACCCTTCCATTTTCACCAGTTCCAGAGCTTCTTGAACTCTGCTTTGAATTTCCACTCTGCGTAATTTTTTTAACCGCAGTCCAAACGCAACGTTATCCCAAACATTTAAGTGATTAAACAAAGCATAGCTTTGAAAGACTGTGTTGACAGGTCGGCGATACGGGGGAACATTTGTCATGGACTGACCTTGAATCAACACTTTGCCAGCATCGGCTTTTTCAAAGCCTGCTATTAAGCGTAGCGTAGTTGTCTTGCCGCATCCAGAAGGACCCAGGATACTGAAAAATTCTCCCTGTCTGACATCTAAGTCTACTCCGTGTACCGCTGGTTCTTGGTTAAAAAACTTGAAAACGTTATGCAGCTCAACATCCAACGACTCAAAAGCCGCCCTTTCACTCTGATTCTGCGTCAAAGCTTGAGCCATAATTCACCAGTTCGCTCCTGTTATCTTCAGTTTTTTTTGTTAATTGATGTAGTCGATTAGGCAAACCACAAGTTACACTTTGGTTGATTCTACTTGGCAAGAAAAATTTACGAAAAATATACTGGTCCGGTTATCTTAACGCGGAATACACCAGAAGAATTTCATCCCAGTTTATACCAATAAAATTTATTTTGGAATTGGATATTGTTTTATGTCTACACTAAAGTTACCTCCAGTTGGCAAAAAAAATAGAGAGATCCGTACAGTTGGACGAGGTTTCCAGTCTATATTTTTTATCGTATTTACCTTGTTGATGATGGCTGGGATCAATACTCGTTTAGCATATTTGCAAATCATTGAAGGACATAAACTCAAAGCACGAGCAGAAGCAAACCGAATTCGGACGATCGCCAAGCAACCAGAACGAGGTAATATTTTTGACCGTAATGGCAAACTCCTCGCTACAACTCGCTACCCGCGTTCTGTGTACTTGTGGCCAATGGCACACACTAGACCATCCTGGTCAGTTGTCGGTCCGCGTCTTGAGCAAATTCTTAAAACACCTAGAGAGGAGATAGAAAAGAAATTAGATGAGGCTGGTGCTGACGCCACTTCTCTAGTACGGATTGCTCGTGACCTTAGCGAAGCGGAAATCACAGCATTGAAGGAATATGAAAACGAACTGCAAAATGTCGAAATTCATACAGAAGCTGTACGCTACTACCCGCATGGCAAGGAGTTAGCCCATGTACTAGGTTATACTAGGGAGTTGACGCCGCAGCAATTGAAAAAAAAGAAAAAAGAAGGCTACCGCTTGGGAGATGTGATTGGTCAGATGGGGGTAGAAAAAGCGTATGAACAGCTGTTGCGGGGTGAATGGGGTGGTCAGCAAGTCGAAGTGGATGGTAAAGGTCGCCCAATTCGAGTGTTAGGAGAAAAACAGGCAAAAGCAGGTAGTGACATTCACCTAACTATAGATTTGAATCTGCAAAAGGCAGCCCAAAAAGCTTTGACGTTACCTAGGGGTGCAGTTGTCGCATTAGACCCTAATAATGGTGCTGTTTTAGCAATGGTGTCTCATCCTAATTTTGACCCGAATATCTTCTCGAAGCAAAAACTTTCCCAGAAAGACTGGCAAAGTGTACAAGGTAGTAACTATCCCCTAGTCAATCGTGCCCTGAGTGCCTTTCCACCTGCGAGCACTTTTAAAATTATTACCACAACAGCGGGGCTGGAATCGGGTAAATTTTCTCCCAGCACAGTGCTGCAAACCTACGGTTCTCTGACCATTGGCGGGGTGACCTTCGGTGAGTGGAACCACGCAGGATTCGGTCCACTGGGATTTCAAGGTGCGATGGCTATGAGTAGCGATACCTTCTTCTACCAAGTTGGTAGGCGAGTCGGTGGTCCAACTTTGATTGAATGGACTCGTAAGTACGGATTTGGGAAAAAAACTGGTATTGAGTTTCCAGAGGAAGAATCAAGAGGTAATGTTCCAGATGACGCTTGGAAGCAGAGAGTGTGGAAAATGCCTTGGACTGTAGGTGACACCATTAATATGTCCATTGGTCAAGGTGCTCTGCAAACCACACCACTGCAAGCTGCTATTATGTTCGCGGTTCCTGCTAATGGTGGCTACAGAGTGAAACCGCACTTGCTCAAAGACCATGAAGAAGCAAAGAACTGGCGAGAATCTCTCAATATGAAGCCAAGTACTATCAAAGTTCTCCGCGAAGGATTGCGCAGAGTGGTCACAGATGGTACAGGGACACGATTGAAGGTACCATCAATTGCTCCAGCAGCAGGTAAGAGTGGTACTGCTGAGGCTGGTGTTGGTCGTCCAAATCATACTTGGTTTGGGGCATATGCTCCTGCTGATAAGCCAGAAATTGTAGTTGTAGCGTTTGGTGAAAACTCTGGTGGTGGTGGTGCTAGCAACTGCGGACCCATTGTCTTACAAGTCCTAGAAGAGTATTTTCAGAAGAAATATCCTCTCAAGTATAAAAAAACTGAGTCTGAAGAATCAAAAGCAAAAACTCAGAACTCAGGACGTAGAAATGGGAATTAAATATCTGTCTAATTAGCTACACAAAAAGTATCCTATCTTTAATCTCTCTCCAATCTATAGGGGAGGGTTTTTGTGGTAATCATGGGCGATTGACTGGACATGATATGAGATAATTTTCAATCACAGTTTCAGCCAAATTCTCAGTATAACCCGTATTTTTCTCTGAAGTATATTAATTGATGTATTTCCTCATGCAGATTACTGACAACAATTTGGTTTATTCTAGATAGCAAAAACCAAATGAAAAGTGCTACTTAACTGGGATTATTTTTTCTTGAAATCCCAGGTAGGTATTTGGCGTAATCGTATACGGTTCATGCGATTCTCGAAATCGCTATTTGTGATATGACGCTACTGCAACGACCTCAATTAGCCAGCAAAAAAGATATACGTACTGTAGGACAAGGTTTTCAGCCCTTGTTCTTCATCATATTTACCTTATTGATGATAATGGGTATTGGTGCTCGTCTATTGTATTTGCAAATTGTGGAAGGAGCAAATCATCGGAAGCGAGCCGAGGCAAACCGAATTCGGATGATTCCCAAACAACCAGAACGAGGTAATATTTTTGATCGTAATGGAAAATTATTAGCCACAACTCGCTATCCGCGTTCTGTATACTTATGGCCGATGGCACACACCAAACCATCCTGGTCAGTTGTCGGTCCACGCCTATCCAAAGTTCTCAACATCCCAGTAGAAGAGATGGAAAAGAAATTAGAGGAGGCTGGTTCTAATTCTTCTCTGGTGAGGATTGCTCGCGACCTCAACGAAGCGGAAATCACAGCATTGAAGGAGTACACCAACGAACTTAAAGACGTAGAAATCCATACAGAAGCTGTACGCTACTACCCGCATGGCAAGGAGTTAGCCCATGTACTGGGTTACACTAGGGAAATCACACCGCAGCAGTTAAAACAAAAGAAACAAGAAGGCTATCGCTCAGGAGATATGATTGGTCAAATGGGGGTAGAAAAGGCGTATGAACAATTATTGCGGGGTGAATGGGGTGGTCAGCAAGTAGAAGTGGATGGTAAAGGTCGCCCAATTCGAGTGCTAGGAGAAAAACAGGCAAAAGCAGGTAGTGACATTCACCTGACTATAGATTTGAATGTGCAAAAGGCAGCCCAAAAAGCTTTAACTGGGCGTAACGGCGTTATTGTTGCACTCAACCCCAATAACGGTGCTGTTTTAGCAATGGTGTCTCATCCCACCTTTGACCCAAATATCTTCTCCAAGCGAAGAGTTTCTAAAAAAGATTGGGAAAGCGTACAAGGTGAAAACCATCCCTTACTAAATCGTGCCGTTAGTAGTGTCTTTCCACCCGCCAGTACTTTCAAAATAGTCACTGCGACAGCAGGATTGGAATCAGGCAAATTTTCTCCTGACACAGTGCTGCAAACCTACGGTTCTATGACTGTTGGCGGAGTCACGTTTGCTGAATGGAACCACGCTGGATTTGGTCCATTGGGATTTACGGGAGCTTTAGCAATGAGTAGCGATACTTTCTTCTACCAAATTGGTAGGGGAGTCGGTGGTCCTAGCTTAATTGAATGGACTCGCAAATACGGATTTGGTCAAAAAACTGGCATTGAGTTCACGACCGAAGAAACTATAGGTCATGTTCCAGATGAAGGCTGGAAGCAGAGAATGTGGAAAATACCTTGGACTGTAGGGGACAGCATTAATATGTCCATTGGTCAAGGTGCTTTGCAAACCACACCACTACAAGTTGCTGTTATGTTCTGTGTTCCAGCAAATGGCGGTTATAGAGTGAAACCACACTTGCTCAAAGACCATGAAGAATCAAAAAGTTGGCGAGAATCCCTGGATATCAAGCCAAGCACTATCAAAATTCTCCGTGAAGGACTGCGGAAGGTGATCACTGAGGGTACGGGTAAAGCCCTCAATGTGTCAACGCTTCCTCCTATATCTGGTAAAAGTGGTACGGCTGAGGCATGGAAAAATCATCGTGTCAAAGCAAATCATGCATGGTTTGGGGCATATGCTCCCAGCTATAAACCAGAAATTCTTGTGTTAGCATTTGCTGAACACTCTGGGGGTGGTGGTGGTAGCGTTGCTGCCCCAATAGTGTTACAAGTGATGGAAGAATATTTCCAAAAGAAATCTCCGAATAGGTATCACAAAGCTGATACCGAGGTGTCGAAACCAAGAACTCAGATTTCAAGAATGAGGCGGCGGAATTAATCTCATCAATGAGGATGGGGGAGTAGGGCAGGGCAAACGCACCTTAAAGTGGCACATATTCGCTTACAATGCGTCGCTGTTATTTGTGGTGCAGATACGTGGGCATTGGAAGGCGTGAAAACCAACTACATTGGGGAGGCAGCGCGTTGCGGAGCCAGTACTGCAGTCCTTGTTTCCCTCACGCTTGTTCTGGCGTTGGGGTTTCCCCCCTGCCCCTTCGCCCCTTATCCCCACGGAGTGGGGACCCCAAAGCCCCCCGTTGTAGCGACTGCCGTTATTAGATGTAGCTTTTCAAGAAGATAATTCAAGGATTAGAAAAGAGAATGCTCCCCAAAATTTCGCCATTTTAAGGCAGATTGCCCTTAATCTTTGAAATCAAGAAACAACCCTTAAAAAAGGAGTAAAAAGAAAACGAAATAAAGCTGGGTGGGATAATGAATATTTAGCTCAAGTTCTAGCTGGAATTTATATATCCTAAATTTCAGCTAGAACTTGATTAATTTTTGAATTGGTATATATAATACCGTAATTTTTTTATGCGAATTCATCTACTTTTTTCAGCTAATTATTATATTTCATTATAAATATTTTAGGAAAGTTAAGCTTTTCCTAATGAAAGATAGTGATACGCGGAGCGTCAAGCCTCTGGCTTATCGCATTACCGGAAGACGATGTTACAAGCCTTAAACTCAACCATGTTTGGTTTGTGAAAATTTAGATGCGTTTGCCCTGGGTGCATATAGTAGCAACAGTGAGCAAGAGATGTGAAGACGGCGTATCGCCCAAGATTTGGAAATGCCTTATGAAACGGTGAAGACTTATGCGAAGTTAAGCCGTCGGGCTTTAAAATCAGGTAAAATCAGGGTAGTTTCGTATGTTTTCTAAAACTGGTGTCCACCAGTCGCGTCGCTTCTCCTCGTTCCACCTTCACCAAGTTTTCTCTGGTAGTGGCAATGGTAAGATACAGAGGAATACCATTATCAACCGTCGCTAATACCAAAGCAGCAGATAGAGTTTTTGTCCCGCCTGTGTAGTCAGCAAAAATTTCATCATTAGGTGCTTGTTGTTGGAGATGGTGAATGCACTGGTGGATTTTGAGATAGCATTCTGATAAATCGTCTGGGTTTTGGATGAGAATCAAATCTCGTTCCGGTTGAAAGCGTTCTCCCAACCCTAGCTGTATGGGGATATTTGGTAATTTGTCAATCACTTCGCTTCCGCGTCGTACTTCGCAAGGTGTTCCTTCGCCAATGACTTGGGACTTGCTCCCTTTGTCGCCATCCGAGGCGATGAAGATGATGCGTTCGGGTTGGAGGCTGTGAATTGCAGTGACGATAGGTTGGAAGGAACCGCCGACGGTGACGAGGAGTGTTTTGGGCATGGTGAATGAGTTGAGTGAATTATATTATTTAGATGAGGTTAGAGTTTAAAATACTACTCCTTTCACGCCAGAAGAATACCTATTTTTTTACCGCAGAGGCGCAGAGAACACAGAGAGAGGAGTAAAGCACTATAGGTAATCTTAGACCACCGAAGGGAGTCATTAATAATCCAGCGTTCCTGTTCTAAATATTTTTTTGACTTCTTGTTGATAACCTTTAGCTTTATTGATAGCATCTGAATCAGTTATAATTTTTTTATCTTCTTCTAATAAAGCATGAGCAATACTATTCCTAATCAGATTGACTTGGGAATAGAGTTCAGCAAGTTTACTTTTCTCATTGTCAGATCTTTTTAAAAACTTTTTCATTTCATCCCGCTCATATTTCATTGTGATGTTTCTACCATTGATTTCACAAAGGTAGGTAATAATAGCTTCAGCTAGTGTAATATATCCGGTGGCATAACGTTTATTCTCAAAATACCAGCCAGCCAGTTTGAGTTGATATTCAGATTCAGGAATCGACGAGCGCGCAAACTTTTGGACAAAATTTTCGAGAATTGTTCTCAGATATTTAAAAGGACTGCTAGCAGCTTGATTATATTGAGTGTTTTGTAGGGTAGTTTTTAAGGTAGAACTTCTTTGCTGAATAGCTCTGACATAATTAATATTAATGGCATGAGATAGCTGTTCTATTTGACTAGCTAGTTGTTCTTCGCCTTGAGATTTCAGTAATTCAGCAATCAGAGAACCATCACCATAACTTTTTAAGCTGTATGCTCCTTTAATCCAAGAAGTCATTTCAAATAATGGCTTTAAATCTACGACTGGTGTATAGTTTAGCTCTGCTGTTGCATCCAGCATTCCATAATAAACACCAGCAATTTTAATGTTTTTCTCAGACATCAAATCTCTAATAAATGTTATTGTCAAGAATAAGAAGAGTGATAAAGAGCGAAATGAATGTGTTATATCAATGTAGAGTTCATCATCCTTTTCTAGGAAATCAACTATTTTTAAAATCTGATTGAAATTGAACCACAGTTCTTGTTCATTAAGCCCATATTTTATCAAAATACATTTAGACCGATTACCTAAAACTTTTTCAAAAGGTGATAAATCAAGAGAATCCAAATCACTTTTGTATGTCAGTTTATCAATTATAGACGCTAAGTTATACCAGTAATTTTCATTGAGTGGGACACTATTCTTTTGACAGAAAAAACGATATCCCTCTTCCCACATGGACTTGACTGTACCTATGAAGATGATGCCATCTAAATTAAAATGCTCATAAAGTACAGAAGCCATAAATGTACTGTCTGGATATGATTTATCTTCTATTTGGTAGCAAGTTTTCTTGTACTCTCTGTCATGAGTATCTGAATTCTTGAATTTTCCACCTACTCCCAAAGAAGAAACTAAAATTTTAGCCATAGTACGGATAACTCCTTTGTTTACAAAATGTTTATTGTTTTAGTTAGTAACTACTGACTGTTCATGGCAGAATTGACAATTGTTTGTCCCATTCCCAACCGTGTCTTCATTCCCGTACCCGAAAACTTTGAGTATTGAACCAACAAATGTGCGACATTCGCCAGTAAAGAATCAGCACGATTGAAAACTTGTAGAGTCACATCACCAACAAACCCATTGACGTAACCTTTATGTAATTGCCAACTTTGAGTTTTCATTTTGTGATGCTTAAGAAGAATTGCATTACTAAGGTAAGCAATTAATTCATCGCTTCCCAAATAAACAGGTGCAAAATGATTCCAACGTTCCAACCAACTGCGGAACATCAATGCAGGTACGGGAAGAGGTAATGGTGTGCTACCCTGTGCGAAAGCTGTTGGTGTGAGAAATCGCAAGTCAAATCGTCTGACTGGTTCTGGTTCATTTGCTACTAAAGTTGTGTATAGTTCCTCGTAGCTGGTGATTTCGTCTTCCCGGTTGATGATGTTAAAATTTAGCTCCGAGAAATTCTAGAGATTCTGATAAATTTAGAGCGGAGATTGTTTTCGCTGTAATGTCCTGCAATCCGCAGAGAGAGAATTGGTAAAACTCTTCTGGATGGAAGGTCAAAAAGTCTTTGGTGATGGTTGATAATCCAAGAATTCCTGAAAAAGAAATTGGGGGGATGGCTTCGCCTCCCATTTCTAACCCTAGTTTTTTGTGTAGTTGCTTAACGAGTTCTAAGCCGTAGGAACGAGGTAAAACTGTTGATTCGGATACGCTTAATATCCAGGTAGAAAGAATTAGCATAAATTTGGTAATATTTCGAGTTTTACCCATCCAGGTGCAAATTCAGTCTCTCCATCCTGATTCATCACGGTACGTCTAGATTTAGGGGCTTCAAATCCTGGAGCACGGTTTTTTGGACTACCACATTCATCACAAATACATCTTCTAATTTCATCATGAAGATGTAAGCCAATAGTGGTTCCTAACATTCCACTTGCCCATCCTAATCTCAAAGTAAAGGGACATTTAGTATCGCTATAAAAATCCAGAATCTTATCCAAGTTAATATTAATTTCTTTGTTGCCATCCTTCTCTTTATTATTTTGAATTCTTTGCCAATACTTACGTTCATAGTTCCATTGAACCTGAGCAAATTCTTGACAGATATTTAAAATATCTTCAATTGTTTGAAATGGTATTTCTATCCCATCATTTCGAGTAAACCAGGATAGCATACCTATAATTCCCGTATTTTCATCTACAGTCTTATCTAGACTGAGTGTAAATTCAGTTTCAACATTGTGAGCCATTTCAGCATAAATAAAACTTCTAAATTTGGCAGGCTTCTTATCTATACCTTTATAAAAACTAGATACAAGTACCTCAACCAAAACAGCCATGTTAATAGTGTCGTTAGGCAAGAGAGGATTACAATCTGCAACTTTAACCGCTCTCATAAAGTCTGTATTAGATTCATTATCAGAGGTGAAGTCTCTCTCTTGATATTTCAGTAAACAATTAGAGAATAAATCTTTCATAAATAATTTCTTACCTACATTTTTCTTGCTTCTGCCAATTTCTCCTTGTTTGTTCAATCTTTCGCGTAATGTTTGCTCAATATCACTTACTCGTTGAGGTTCGTGGCTTAGCATATAATATGCTATTGCAGTTCTAATCGCTCCTTTGATTGATGAGCCGGGAATATACAACTGTCCAAAAGCATTCCGAATCATTGGACGTAATTCATGATTAATTCTGTGTTTAAACCATTTGGGAATAATTCCAGATTCAGGAAAAATAGGTTTACCATCTTTATCTTGTGCTTCCCACCATTCTTTACCTAAAGCTTGCTCGATAATTTGCTCTACTTTTTGGTCACTCTTGTCTTGAATTGCTTGAATATATTGGGTTAAAGCTTTCCCTGATTCTAAATCTTGAATTCTTTCCCAAGGCTTCGGTTGCTGCAAATAGCCTCGCTTATGTAAAGCTCTTGCTAAGGCTTCTTGATTAGGAATATAAATATAATCGGTATTTTGCAGATATTCAAATGGATTTAACTTTTGGACTTCTGATCCAATATGTAATATTGGACTTGTTAATTTAATTCGTCGTAATTCTAATAATTTGGGATGTTTGGTAATTATGCCAGATTGAGATTGCATAATGCTTATTTATTAGGTAATTTGATGGGAAGACTCAGGCTAACACCACTACGGTAAATTTTGTGTGTATTTCTGTATTGCTTAAATTCATCTGGTGTAACATCTGCTAACTGTCCTATTGGTTGAGATGGAAAAACCGAGCCTTCAGTGAACATTTGAATCGATTTACGCATGAGTTGACGACCGGAGGGAGAAGAAATCCAACCGCCTCGCCTTTGAAGTTCATAGCTAGAATCTTTTTTTAACGAGCCATCTATTTCCAGTAAGTTTTCTGAAAGAGGCGATTCCCAAAACAAACTGATAAGTGCGTAGTGAGTCAGTGGGGGAGAAGTCAAGACTTTCTGCCAAGTTTCAGTTAATTTTGAAAAATCAAACCACTTTTCTTGAAATTGTCCCGCACCACTAGTACGTTCCCCTCCTAATCCTTCATCTCCCAAGAATCGCAAGACTAGCTTCAAATTTGCTTCTAAGTTTTCATTTGCTTGGGGGAATTGAATTAAAAAATATAATCCCGATTGTCTCCGTTGTTCGTAATTAAACTGGACAAATCCTG
Source organism: Scytonema sp. RU_4_4 (assembly GCA_012031965.1). Classification (GTDB taxonomy): domain Bacteria; phylum Cyanobacteriota; class Cyanobacteriia; order Cyanobacteriales; family Nostocaceae; genus Brasilonema. The sequence goes on along the minus strand of JAAUSC010000017.1, from coordinate 42,266 downwards.
TATGGTATAAGTTTGTGCCTCTAGTAATTCTGTCTACACCAATTTTAGGATACAGTACCTTTTTGAACCCATCGCTATAGCTGAATATACCAGCTTCATATCGCATCCCGTTAGACCTTGGCTTGTCTTGTGTTTTTTGGATCAATTGATAGCGATCGCTGTCAATACCAGAGGATGTAAAACCATCTCCTTGATACCAGCGTCGCCAAACTTCTACAGGCAAATGTTTCAAGTTTTTATAAGTTTTGAAAAATTCTAAGTCGTCAGATGGATAACCACAAGGAAATTGTAAAGGTTTAGGTAAATAGTCAATAATGTTATCTGCATCTTGCTGATATAGAAATGTGGAACTTAGGCGAAATGGCGGATGACCAGGTTGTTCTTTAAATTGCTCTAATAACCTTGTCACTTCTTTAGAGCCAAACAACTGAGCATAGACTGTAATCAGAGCACTAAAAAGAGTATCCGAATGTACTCTTTCGCTTGTTTCCTCAATTCCGATTCCCAATTCTCCAAAGTGAGCACCGCTTTGCCCAAAATTGAGTCGAACAAGTTTCCAGATACTCATTTTTAACCTCCTGGCAAACTTTTTTGCTGCATTTGGTCACTCAATGTACCAAATTGTTTGAGCAGGTTAAATGTATCGTCTTCAGTATCTTCAACTGTAATTATTGGCTGTTTAAATTCAACTCCGTCTTCTGTCACCCGTCGATATTGCTCTATGTTACGCCAATAACATTTAAAATTTTTAAACCGAACTTTGCCATAACCACGAGAACCATGTCCCCCCAAAGCATCGTCTTCTAATAAGGAAAGAGCAATAGCTATGTTCTGTAAATCTTTTACTGCTTGAGAAATGCTGGTTTGAAATTCTTCTTGAGTGATTTCTTCAGTTTGGTTGCTATCAGCTTCAACCGTGTAAACTAGCTCAAAATTAAATTCTGCTCCTGCTGGTACTCGCTCAATCTGGCGAGGATTAGCTGCTGCTGTCACTCTGTCTAATCCATTTTCCCATTTCCATTCGGTCATGTACAAACCAGTGTCCACTCGCTTGAGTTTGTCAGCCGAGTCACGATGCAAGTGACAATCCCGTACAATCAGCCTTGCAGGAGAATTACGACCCCTCTCCACTTTGCTATACTCTACTCCATCAATAGTGTCGATTATAAATTGTTCATCGCGCTTAACTCGCTCTAATTTTTCCTCTATCGCATCTGTTGTCTTTATCCAAAACTTTGAGCCGCCAGTAGAACCAAATAATCTACTAATCGGACAAGTTCGTGCTCCTTGATAAAAAATTTTTTGTCCATAAATTTCTGTGTAGCCATCTAGCAAATCATCACTTTCATAACGATAGGTGTCACTACCACCTGGGCGATTCAAAGGCTTTTTATGGAATCGTTCTAAAATAGATCTGAGTTTACCTTTAATTGAAGAACCAGGTAAATAAGGAAATAGAGTAATTGGATCGCGTGCTACAGGTTTATCCAAGCCTCCAATATCTAAATTTCCACCACCACCTCCTATGTGTAAACCTGTTTCTAATACCAGAGTTGCTTCAAGGCGGAACTTACCTAGTAACTGTTTTTGTAGTAGCATTTAATTTTTTCCTCCAGCAGCTTTGTGATAGGCAATTATGGATTCAATTAACTGTACTAAGCGATAAAAATCAGGTGTATCTTTAACTTTGTCTATCGCTTCTGAAAGTACATCACTTAGCGGCTTTACAGGATTAAGCTTGCGCTCATCATCCTTACGAGCAGCCGCATAAGCTAGTTTCGGTTTAAGTAAAACTACCTCAGTTTCAATTAGAGAAAAATTTTCGTCTTTATCCTGAGCTAATGTAACCTTGAGTCGATTAACTGCATCTAAAAATTTCCGAATTTGGTTAGTTTTTAAATCTATCTCTTTAAGATATTCACCCAATTCTTTTGCCTGGATTACCAAGTCTTGAATTTTGTATTCTCGTAGTTCCTTTAAGTTTGTAATAGTTTGTTTAATCTTCTGGTCAGGACTAATCTCAGTCTTGGTTACAGGCTGTTGTTGGGATATTTCAACCGTTTTACTTGGTTGTATAGATTTTTGTGGTTTAGGATTTAGCTTTGGTTGTTGTGTCATTCTTTTGAGGTCGATTTAGTAATTCCATCCAAGTTGCGATCGCCGAAAGTAAGGCGCATTGTATTGGTTAATTAAAGATTTACGAATCGGGCTAAAATTGGCTTTTCCTAACACATCATCAGGTAGTCTTGCTAGAGTATAAGCTATCTTTGGCAAGTGTAAATAGTAACAATTATCGTCTAATTCTGTTGCGTACTGTTGTGCTTTTCTTTGATATTTAATCTCGTTAATCATCTGCTCCTGTATCTGAGCAGTATCTAGAAGGTTGCGAATAAAGCTGCGAGCATAATTTATTTCTATTTGCTGCTCTTGTAATTTCTTGACTAGAGGAAAGACACCAAATAAATCAAGTTTGATTTCCGTTCCTAAATAATTTTTTCTTTCCTGAGTTAATACTTCAATATCAGATACATTTATACTTTCTGCACCTAACCATTCACTCCACTTAAAGACTTGACCAAATAACCCTAAACTATCTCTACCATTTCCTTTAGCAGCATCTTCCGCCTCGCCAGACGACTTCGCTGCTTGGTAAAGCGGGAATTTAACATCATCAATACTAATACCCCCCGATAGAGTAATATCTGGGTTATTTCCGGTATAAGCGCGGAAGCACTGATAAACATCAAAAGCGAATTCTACAACTTCATTCCACGCACCGCTAATAAATAAATCATCTCCACCTGCATAGATAAACAGTAGATTTTTGCGTTCATCTTTCGGGTTTAATTGTTCAATTTTATCTGGTATATTGTTCTTTCTTTCATCTGCTAAACTATTAAGATACACTTTAAAGAAATAACTCATTTGGCGAGAAAGACCAGCCAGCTTAGGCAAGGTTTGATTATCACCCAACCCTTTTGCAAAATTTGTCCCAGCCTGTCTACATCCATGCGTAAATAGCCGACTCTCTCAATTCCTTTGGTTTTTGCAGCCATCTCGCCTGCGCGAATAGTTGAGCCTGGTTCTTCTTCGCTTTTTTGAGCGTAATTACCCAACAGCAAAGGAATGGTATTCTCAGCACGAGAATAGTCGTATATCATCCAGTCATTAACTAGATAAATAGTCTCTGTGTTAGGAATTTGTTTGAAATCTTCAACAAGTTTGGACTTTTTTCTAGGTTGAAAGATATGATAATAAACAGGCTGAGGTTCAAGTTTGAACTTGAGTTTGTATGCCCCAGGAATAAAATCACGTTCTTGCGATCGCACAATTGCTTGTACTCTTAAAAGCTCGCCACCTAACTCAAACATCTTACGACAAGTAGGACAGGCTTCCACTGAAATCTCATCACTTAATGGTTGTAATTTTTCTGGTTCTAAATCATCTCGATGACAAACTTTACAAGGTGTGTGACTGTCGCGGGGTGTGAGGGATTCTGCAATTTGGTCTGCAAATTTCCGTGATTTTTGTTCTGCCAGTAGCTTTGTAACCTTTGACCAATGCGTTGCAAATTCTTGAGTAGCAACATCTTTAATGGGAAAGTCTACATGGTCTAAAGCTAGAAAGACTTTACCTTGAAATTCTTTTGCTAACCACTTATTCAACCTCTGATTCACTTCTTGCAGTTTATCTTCTGTCGCATCTATAGGTGCAAGCAGATATAAATTACCGCCACCAGCATAAATCACATTGGTACGCGGTAATTCTAGTTTTGCAACAGTTGTTGAACAACTTCTTCTGTCACTAATTCTAAGTAAAAGCTTCTTGCACGCAGGGACTTAAGCGCACCCGCAGAACTAATTGTGTAGATAAATTTTTGAATACCTGATAAATCTCCAGCAATTAATCTGAGTTGTTCTGGATGAGAATTTTCTGCTAATGCTGCTGCTACAGCACCAGTTGCTCTTACCATATCAATCAGGGCAATATCTGAATGATTCAAGCTAATATAGGAGCCAAATTTCTCTAGGATTAGGGTGAGTAGCGATAGATTATTCCAATTTTTCTCGTCAAATTTTTCTAAAGTGAAAACCCGTCGGATACGTCGTTTGAGTAATTCAATATCTTTTTCGAGTGGTTTTCCTTCTCGTGGATAGGGAATTTGCGGGTTGAGTCCTTTAATGTATGTTGCTTCCCAGTAATGTTGTTTATTTTGATTATGCGAATGTTGTTTATTTTGATTATGCGAATGTTGTTTATTTTGATTATGCGAATGTTGTTTATTTTGATTATGCGAATGTTGTTTATTTTGATTGTGCGATAGTTGCACTTGGTCAAACAACAAGCGCAGGGGAGTCAGAGTGTTGTTTTTCTCTTTAGACCACAGAATGTCTTGGTTATTAGACCATAAGATACGCTTTGCTTGCTTAACTACTTCCGAATCCTCTGGATACTGACATTCACTGGGTAATTGCACACTAGCTATTTGTGCTAAAACCCACACAGCTTGTTGGATAACTTGCAATGCAGCATCGGTAGCTTTTGAATCAGTCATTACACTTCACGGTGGTTGTGCTGAACTGCGTGTGATTGTAGCTTATAGGTGGAATTGAGGTCTTCCAAATCTACCTATCAGCAAAGAAATCAGGCATGAGTGTAACACATAATTAATTGATAGCTACCGAAAAATACTGATATTTAAAAATAATTATTGAAAATAAGGAGTTAACTGGGTGATTGATATTTGCAGCAGCGATAAGCCGGAGACTTGACGCTGAGTCCTGAGCCTACAGCACGGCGGAGCCGTTCACGTAGTGTGCGCTTGCGCTTACGGACACGCGCAAGGGACGCGTATCGCAACATTACCCAATCAACTAATCGCTACATCCCCTTGCAAGTCTCGCACTTACCTGTTGGGTTAATAGGTTGCAACATAACCCAATCAACTACATCGCCACATCCCTAACTAAAAAATCCAATTCGCGTTGCATTTGCGTGTAAACTAAGTCATAACAAGCATCCACATATTCACGGTCATGAGCCGCTTGTGTGCCATAACGTTCAAAAACAATCGGAGCGCAGACACGGGTGTGAATTTGTACGGGTAAAGGAATATTGGGTAGCGGACCAATACCCAAGCCCCAAGGCAAACCTAGATATATGGGAAAAACCCCTGGGTCTATCTGGTATAACCAAGGTAATCCCCACTCATTTAACTGTTTGACTTGTTCGTAGCAATCACCCAAAACAATCAAGGTATCATGTGCGCCTACTGAAATCAGTGGAATGATTGGTACTGACTTTTTTAATGCCAGTTTGATAAATCCTTTATGACCAGCAAACTGAATCTTGTAACGCTGGCTATGAGGACGAAACATATCGTATTGTCCTCCTGGATAAACAAGGACACTTGCACCGATGTCAAAGGCGGCACTTGCCATTTTTGGATGTGCAGGAATCGCTCCCATTTTTTGTGCGAGACTGGCGATGGTGGGACTGACTTTCCACGCAGAATTGTGCAATAAACCATACACTAGACGTTGTACTCCAAAACGACGGAACCAATCGTACATCATCATGTGTAAATCGGGAGACGCCATCCCACCATTATGTGAACCAACCAGCAAAACCTTTTCATCGTCACGAATGTGATGCCAACCTGAAGTCTGTACTCGAAAATAGTAGCGGTAAAACCATTCCCATATTGGCATGAACGATTCAATAAATTTCGGTTCTCGCGTCGATAATGTCCAACCTGGTAATGATGTCGTTGAATTTTGATGACTCATAAGTTGTTTTTTTCTTGACACATATTATCGGTGGACCAACGACATGGTTCAGCAGTTTGTCATAAGGGAAATGAATATCTCATTGTACTACCTGGTAAATTTAGCAGTCCTGTAGCAGTCCTGTAGCAGTCCTATTTGAGTTGTAAAAATTATCAACCGCCAAGACGCCTTCGCGTAGCGTGCGCCTTCGCGCATAGAACGCCAAGAAAAGAAAGAACAGAGAATTTTACGTAAGCCCTTCGGGTAGGCTCCGCCAACGCGCAGCGGGCAAGGGAGGGCTTATGATTTAGGATTGCTATATACAGTCTAATCTTGAAGCAACGGATATAAAATTGGGTCAATATCAATCACGACGGGCTTCATTTCCCCCTTGGGTAATGGGTTCCCTTGCCAATCTCGTTGTGAATCCATGTATTGCATCTGTCGTCTTGGGAGAATACAAACCATAGCCAACGCCACACTCATCATTTTGGTACCACCAGTGATGTCAACATTTAATCAGTGGGCTAACATATCTTTTGGTCGATAGACTGCACCAAATGAGTGGTCGGTATTAACCTCAATCACTAAATCAACAAATGTAGGGGATTTCACTAACGGATTGATGAACAATTCTGGGTGCAGAGAACGCCAAAAGTAGTGTACGAATTGCTCCACCTCTTTTTCACTCATTCCTGATTGACCAGCAGCAATCATTTGCCGTTCTGCCTGTTTGCGCCACTCCAAGGAAAGGCGATAATCTTTGGGATGTAGCAAAATTAGGTTATCCAACTGCTCCCACAGTGGGATGTAGTCGCTGAGTTTGTTATTCATCTCACGGGCAAATGCTCTATCCTCGTCTGTTAGAATTGGCGGCGGTGCGGTGTCAAATACAGTAGGGTCAATTGGTTGTACACCCACAAACCAACCTTCAAACAAGACAATATCCACATTCTCTACAATTTCCGGAGTTGTTCTATCGCCAGCACCCGAATGGAGAGATTTATCGAAGCGGGGAACTGCAACAGGAGTTTGACACTGGCGGATCTGATGCAGTAGCGTTAAACCTAATTCTACATCGTGTGTTCCTGGAGGACCACGCCAAATTAAGCGCGGGTCTTTCTGTTTTAATGCCAAGCGCTCATCATATGTTTTGTACAAGTCATCTAAAGATAGACTAACGGTGCGGTATCCCAATTGTGCGAGAGTCAGCCCCAGAACGCTACACATTGTCGTTTTCCCTGTTCCCTGTCCTCCTAAAATACCTTGTATGAGGGGACGCCCCAACTGTTGGCGATAAGATACCAGTTGTTTTGCTAAAGATAACCACAAATCATAACTCATGAGTCCATTCCCAGTGTCTGATGTGTCTCTTTAAGAACCAAGTTTGAACGCTTCTAGAAACAGGCTGTAGGTCAGACCAACTTTAAGGATATTGAGAGATTCTACCCAAAGCGCTTGTCGCTCTCGTATGTTACGACCATAAAATATTCGGTTGCCGATTTCTGTTAATACCACTAACGTTCCAGCAACAACAACGTCCAATTCAGCAGCTTGTCCAGCTGTGGTAGCAACTGCGCTTCCCAGAAAAAAACCGAACAAAAGGCTAATGATCAGAACCGAAAACCGTCGCCAAGGATTGAAAAACCATAGCCGAAAACGCAATGCGATGGTATTGAATAGGTTGTTTAGACGTGTGTTTTGCATGAATGGAACTTCCGCAATGACTGGAGGTGTCGGAGAGTGGTGATGCAAGAGGCATTGCATCCGTATGTTATGAATTTTGGAACTTTCCTACCTAGCTTGAAAATAGAACGGGCTGCGCCCCGCTACGCTAACAGAACGGGCTGCGCCCCGCTACGCTAACAGAACGGGCTACGCCCCGCTACGCTAACAGAACGGACTGCGTCCCGCTCCGCTAACAGAACTCATTCGTGAAGAAACCTTTTTCATAGCAAGGTTAGTGAGATTTTCTCGTGATTGACTGACTTGAAGATATAGTCAAGAAATCATGACATATTTATATATGGAGGATATCTGGCATAGCGTATCTTGCTTAAATAGTATTGTGGGTATCTTTTGGGTTTTCAGCAACCATACAAAATATATACTTTTCTTCGTTGTGAGCAACAGCATTGCTGTTTTGCTTAAAGAAGCTACATGATATATTTCACGCACTAGTTCCCAGATAGCCTTGGATGGGCAACTTTCTTTAAATTGCTCTCAATACAACTAGGCTGCCACTCGGTCAAGCCCACACAAAAAATACTTATTAGTATAATAGATTACCATGAAGCCACCAGTGTATCATTACGCTGTTCTGGTAGCTTTTTCATTGGGACTACTGTTTCTACCAATGGGATGCCGTCAGATGAGTGTATCCTTCGAGTCAACGGAACCAGAAGCATCTTCTCTACTCCCTGTTCAGACACATGAGGAACAGAGCACGGTGTCATCCTCTGCTTCCTCAGTATCCACAAAAAGTCATCAAGTCGAAAGCAGGAGTGGAAAAATCAAGCATACTGTTATGACATATCAACAGGGATCAAGTGGAAAAGCAGCAAATCAAGGAACTTTACGGATGAGCAACCAAACCAATCAACCTGTGCGCCTTGCTCTATTGTCGCGTGGTTCTCTAGGCAAAGGCTCTCCCTCTGGACAAACTAAAGATGCTGTCCCAGCACATTGGGATTTTGCTCCACAAGAAGGTAATGAGAAGGGGCTCATTCTAGCTTTGCCTAACGGTCAGTTAGAACTGGAGAAGGGAGATATTTTAGTTGCCTTTGCACAGGATGGTTCCCGTCGCTACTGGGGTCCATATGTTGTTGGAGAAACTTCTTTACCAAGTTGGAATTCCCAAAAGAAAGAGTGGCAACTTATTCTTAGTCCTTAGTTATTAGTCCTTAGTCCTTAGTCATTAATCCTTAGCCTGTAATCTTGATGACCTGGAACTGAAAAGCTGAGCCAAAGTCATCTTGATTAATTTAGCATTTAGACTATCGTTGATTTATTTGATTCATTACTAATAACTAATGATTAATGACCATATAGGTAAACGTCCAATCCTTGCTGTCACTCTATCGATTTTATGGTTAGTTTTCATTGGTGGGGTGGCGTTCTTTTGGCATTTGGGCAGTATTGGCTTGATTGATGAGACAGAGCCTCTGTTTGCCGAAGCTTCGCGCCAGATGTTTGTTACAGGTGATTGGATTACTCCATTTTTCAATAGCGAAACCCGTTTTGATAAACCAGCTTTAATTTACTGGTGTCAGGCGATCGCCTACTCAATTCTTGGAGTGAATGAATGGGCAGTACGTTTGCCTTCAGCGCTTGCTGCGATGGGACTTATTAGTTTGGGATTTTACACCATACAGTGGCATTTAGCAAGAGAAGACTACCTTGAGCAAATAACTCGCCCGACTCGACGCTGGTTAACAGCGGCTTTGGGAGCCGCTGTTATGGCATTCAGTCCACAAATGATTGTCTGGGGAAGAACGGGTGTTTCTGATATGTTGCTCGTTGGCTGTATGGACTCGGCGTTATTGTGCTTTTTTCTCGGCTATGCTCAACCCTCATCAGACGTGAAAGCACGGTGGTATTTGGCTTTTTATATCCTCATTGCAGGTGCAATTTTAACTAAAGGACCAGTGGGAATTGTTTTACCTGCGCTGATTATCGGTATATTTTTGCTTTATTTGGGAAATGCAAGAGCAGTTTTACGGGAAATGCGCCTCCTTACGGGTTTGCTCATTACCTTATGCTTATCACTACCTTGGTATGTGCTAGTTATTTGGCGTAATGGCGAAAATTATATTAATTCGTTTTTTGGCTATCATAATCTTGAACGTTTTACAAGTGTTGTCAACCGCCACTCAGCTCCTTGGTATTTTTACTTTTTAGTCGTGTTACTAGGTTTTGCACCATACTCAGTGTACTTGCCTTTGGCAATGGCAAGGCTGAAATTTTGGCAGCGAAAGCATTGGCGCTCCCAAGAACGCTCTAGTCAACTTGGTTTATTTGCCTTTCTATGGTTTATTGGTATTTTTGGCTTTTTCACCATTGCTGTCACCAAACTCCCTAGCTACGTATTGCCCTTAATGCCAGCTGCAGCTATTTTAGTAGCTTTGTTATGGGGTGACTTGCTGAAGGGAGGGAAAAGGAGAGTTGGGGAAGTTGGGGAAGTTGGGGAAGTTGGGGGAAAAAATGTTTCCTCATCTGTTCATCGTCCACTCGTTTGGACAGGTTGGGTGAATGTAATATTTTTATCAGCACTGGGAGTGGCAATGTTTTACGTTCCTCAGTTAATAGGAAGTGATCCGGCTGCACCCAACTTCCGCCAGCTGCTTCAACAGTCAGGTTTATCAGTTCTGGGGGGTGTCATTTGGCTGCTTTGTGCTGTCCTGCTAGCAGCAATACTTGTGCGTCGTCGTTATCAGCCAATGTTAATGGTAAATGTGTTGGGGTTTGCAGCGTTTTTGGTTTTTGTCCTCACACCTTGTTTGTTTTTGATGGATCAGGAACGTCAGCTACCTTTACGGGAATTATCTGCGATCGCAGTGCAAGCACAAAAACCCAGTGAAGAGCTCGTTATGGTAGGTTTCAAAAAACCTACCGTCGTTTTTATACTCAAAAGAATGTAACGTACGTGAAAATGTCTTCAGCCGCTGAAGAGTATATTCAAGATAAAGCAGCAAAAAAAGCACAGCCTCCCTCAGTACTAGTTCTCGCTCAGCCGAAAAAGTTTCCTGAAATGGGCTTAAGCTCAACTGATTACGAGAATTTAGGTACGAGCGGTGCTTATCAACTGATTCGAGTTCCTTTTAAGAAATAGTCGTGAGTCGTTAATAGTGACTAGAACAATTGAAAATTGACAACTAAACAATGAACTAATAACCTTTCAAAGTCTTATTAATTTCGTTTAGCAAATCCTCCATTGATATGGAGCGAGGTAATATTTGAGAAGTAATAGTACTTACCACAGTTTCTATCGACTCTAATTTTTCATCTGTATTCTTTTGGGGAATATTACTTTGCTTATCTTCAACCTCATTATGATTTAATCTCTGGTCAAGCAGCAAAACTGGTGGTAAGTTGAAAGGTAACTGTCCCAATGCTTGGAGGGCTGAATACACTTCTTTTTGGATGCTAGACTCTCCCAAACAAATCAGCAGTAAGTCAACACTTTGGTGGCGAATTTGTTGCAGCAATTCTGCCCAAGACCGACTTATGGATGCTTTGAAGCCACCTGTTTGCAGGTACTGAATCAAAGCTTGAAACCACTCAGATCCACGAGAGATCATCAAAGGACACGGAGTCTTTTCCCCAGCAATGGAGCTATTCAATGAGGAGTTTTTTTCTGTTCGATAACTTCTCACCTGCTTGTGTCTTGCATGTGGTAAATCGGGCAGTATCCCTAAATCCACCACTAAGATGCTGGGTGGGCAATAGGATACATCAGATGCTATTTGCAGAACTGACAGTAAAGCATCTGTTTTAGCGCTACCACTTTTATCTGTGCCCAATGGCGTTAAGCAAGGGAACACAGAAAGCCCAGGCATTTGAGAAGCAGCCTGCGTGGTTGACACATTACAAGTGACAAGCGGTAGATTTGCCAAACGGGGGTTCAGACTGAGTTGTTGCAGCAAAGCTTCGGCTCCTGGCATTTCTGAATCCAGCAAAACGACATCAAATTGCCAAACCCGAGATAGCAGTTCTGCCTGATCCAGATTATCGACTTCTATAACCCGATGCTGTTGAAGTAACGGATGCGAAGTCAGAGATTCACCCTCAAGATTGATCAGCCTCAAAATTTTTAGTGGTGTTTTGTGACGGAGAATTTCTTCGTCATCTAATTTTTGGTGCTTTCCTTCTGGAGTAATATATAAACTTTCTATCAGCGGTGTTAAGACTTGATGCTGGACTGGTAAACTCAAGAAACCATCTGCTTGGTTGGCAAATGCTTGCTCTTTTTCAGCTGCTGTTGCTGTCACAATGATGGGAATATGACGAGTTGCGACATCGGACTTAAGTAAAGTTAGTACATCCCAACCTGACAGCAAGGGGAGCAACGGATTAAGGAAGATAGCTTTGGGTTGCAAGCGCCGAGCTTTTTCTATAGCTTCACATCCTGAGCGGGCAATCACGACTCGATAACCCAAACCTGTCAGCTGTTCGGTCAAGTCCTCAATATAGCGAGCGACTGCTTCTACAACCAAAACGAGCGATTTAGAAGAAGTCGGGTGATGGGTTGTGGACGCCTGGAAGGCGGCTTCCCGTAAAGCCCAAGGGGTCTTGGCGCAGACGCCTGTCAGGTTATTTCTCGTAGAGCAGGGTGTTGAGTTGATGGATTGTAGATGTCTGGAGGACGGTTTCCCATGAAGCCCAAAGGGATTTCCAGCAGACGCCCGTAAGGCAGTTTCTGGTGGAGTCGGGTTGGGTTGGGTTGATGGGGTTGTAGGATGACGGGGTGCAAAAGAAATTCTTCCCATCTCCTCATCTGTCACTCTTGCCAATTCTTTGGGAGGACTGGGTGGGAGAAGTAGTGTAAACTGGCTACCCTTGCCTTCACGCGACAAGAAGCTGACATCACCACCGTGAAGACGAGCTAAGGCTCTGGTTAAGACAAGCCCCAAACCTGTTCCTTCATGCTGACGGGTGAGAGGATTTTCCAGTTGTTGAAATTTTTGAAAGATTAAATGCTGCTGATGTTCTGGAATACCAATGCCTGTATCCCAAATTGTAAAGGCAATCCAACCTTCCCAATAATTAATCCACAACCCAATCTCACCACCTGTCTCAGTAAATTTGAAGGCATTGGAGAGCAGGTGTACCAGCATCTGACGCAAGCGCAATTCATCCGCCACAATTTGGTTTAAGCCTGGTTCTATTGAGAAGGTGAATTGGTGTTCTTGTAGAGGTATACTTTGAGCTTGAGAATTTGATGAAGTTTTGTGAGTTTGGCTATGAATAGCTTTCGCTTCAGACACAGCACGCTCACACACTGTCTGAATGTTGACGTTGGCGAGCGTTAGCTCCATTTGCCCCGTCTCCATACGGGTTAAATCCAAAATATCATTGACCACACTCATCAGGTGGCGTCCACTTTGGTGAATGAGTCCTGCATAACGGGCTTGACGCTCGTTTAATTCTCCCAACTGCTGATCCACTAGCAACCGCGATAACCCTAAAACGGCAGTTAGAGGTGTTTTGAGTTCATGACTAATACAAGCTAAAAACTCATCTTTTAACCGATTGAGTTGAATTAAATCGGCATTCTTCGCCGCCAGTTCTTTGCAAAGCAGCTGCTGCTCTGTAACGTCAGTCGCTAGCATGAGCCACAATTCACCACCGGGTGGTGAGTCTTTATTCTCAAGAGGTGTTTTTGAATCAGTACTCAGGACTTTTAACTCAGGACTATCTAAAGGGATTTTGGCAAACTGCCAAACCCGCTCCTGACCATTTTGCACTTCTACTATGCAGGTGCAAGTCCCTAACTGGCTATCTAAAAAACAGCGATTTGGTACAGAATTTTCTACTAAAGCCTGCTCTTGAAGGTCATAAGTATGAGTCGTCGTCAGTGTTGACCGAGGTGAAACACCTTTTTGAGGGATCACTTCATTAACAGAGGCAGAAGAATTTTTTTCACGGTTATGCTGATTGCTGTTGGCAAAGGAATAAACTTTGGCTGCAGTTTGAGTCGCATATTGTAATGTTTTGGATGAAACATTTGCTAAAATAGCTTCTACTTGTCGCCTGATTCCTTCTGGATCTTTTAATGCTCCCAATTGCTGCCACCAAGCTGGGTTTTGCGTCACCACTTCACCATTGCCTGTTTGTAGCATTAAGGGCCAAGGCAATCGTTCTAATAACTGCACAAGTGGCTTGCATTCTCGTCCTTGCTCGCTTGTCTGAGTTCTACCAGTGGTTCCCCTAACTCCGGCGACTTTGGTGTAATCACCAAGAGTATCCCCAGATGACTTTTGAACTGCTTTCCTTGAATTTGTGCGCTTAGTTCCCTTATGAGTCTCAATTGCCAATTTTTGCGTTGTCAAAAGCTGCAACAAGCGCGAGCTATCCATAAGCCCCAAAAATTTGCCATTTGAGTCAACCAGTGCTGAATCTAAATTCGTGTTTGCTTGGATTTGCTGGGAGCCGAGAAACAAACTCAACTGATCGACACGCAAAGATGCTGGTATTGCCTGTATAGGTTCAATAAAGCTTTGACCCAGCGTCGAAAGGGGTTGTTGCAAGTCTAAATACTTAGAATGACCTTTGCTTTGATCTGCTGTCAGTAATTGTGGTACCAAACGGGCAGAGTAAATCAACCCTAATAAGCATTTTTGCTTATCCAATACGGCTAGGCGATCGCACTGTTCTTGTTGAAAAATCTGCAGCACAATCGCCAGAGTAGCTGTTTCTACGCAGCTAGGCACGGTTGCGATAAAGTCATAAAGCGGGTATTGTAGCATTGACATATGGCAATGAGGTCGCTCTTCTAAGGGGTTGCGCTTCCGGCACCACCAGCTAACTGCCAAAGAAGCTTTAGGTGTTCATACATGAAGCTATCTCCTCTAAGAGGACTGACTCTAGCATTCTGTTCGTAAATTGAATGCTTTAGAGACAAAGAGCTTCTTCCTTGCTGACAGTTTTTTGCCAGCAAGAGTGGTTACACAACGGCATTTCCTTTTGCCGTTTGGCAGTGTGGAAGTGACTCCATCCTGCAGTCAGCCGCCAATCTTTGAAGAAGCTCCCCTGAGAATTTGGAGAAGCCCTATGGCTGACGCCACGCCTTACGGCTATCGGGTTTCGCAGTCGTCTACAGAGGCTTTCGCTCTTGTGGGGCTGTTTCTCCGCCCTGGGGGCATTACGGGCATCCACACCAGTGTTTTCCTAGTGTTGAAACTCATAATCGATAGCGATGGCTACAACAATTATGGCTCCAAAGATTCGCTATAGAACCTTTAGGAATTATAATGATTTGGAATGCGACAATCGTTTATGTTGGTTTAAATATCTTATTGATGAGTAAAGTAAAGAAATCTGTAGTTAGGTAGATATGAATTTGCGAATGACAAACTAAACACCACACTAAGGACAGTTAATGATGGTAGTGAATGTCCACCACTCATTTAACCAAAACCACTCTCGCCAAAAATTAGCCCAATTCTTGGCATTTGTGGGAGGCTACAAAAGTAAACTTATTAAAAAATCATGCTCATTTCTACAGGAAACGCTTCCTCAAGGTTCTACCAAGTTTTCTAAACTTAGTAGCAACAACAGATTGTTAATTTTTCAGTACAAGCTATTGACACACAGTCAGTCCTTTGATCAAATCTGAAATTTTGCTCCCCACTTGATATTGACTACAAAAATGTTTTCTAGTTCATCACCCAATACCGTTCAATTAAGGATTGTTTTTGGAGATTTCACATGTGTCTTGACGTTGTATGCAACCTCAAGACAAGGGTTATCTTCTTGCAAGTTATCTTATCAGCAACCGTATTGAGTTATCAATGAGAGCAGTATGTATAGCGAATAGTTTAGAGCGGCTGCTTGGGCTCTGGGCTGAACTCTACTTTAACGGGAAGCTCCAAACTTTTCAATAGAAGGTGAGCACATGATGTATCAACACAGATGTTCTCATTGATAGCGATTTTTTAGCAAAATAAGCTATTTTGGGCTACTCAAGCTAGTTTAAGTAGCGGACAAAGGTTATTTGAGCGGATGGGCGACGTCAATCACGCCACTGTTTCTCAACTTTGCCATTTTCCGTGACAGATACGACACAGGAGGTAGATCCTTAGTATTTACTCAAGTAGCTGTTATAAAATATAAATAAAATATTAAGCTTGAATTGTTCTTATGCTATTAAACGCCACAAGCTAAAAACCACCAGTTTTTTTCAACAAATGACGAGAGCCGAAGAGCAGGCATTGTTGCAACAACTCAAATCAGACTACCGCTATATCCTCACAGATTACTTTACCACTACAGACCAAACACTGAAAGAGAAAATTGATAAATTTATCAATGCAGTATTTTATGCTAATATTCCTGTGCCCCGAATCATAGAAATTCATATGGAACTCATCGACGAATTTTCCAAACAGCTAAAATTAGAAGGACGAAGTGAGGAAGCATTACTTGATTACCGTTTAACATTGATAGATATACTGGCTCATTTGTGTGAACTCTACCGTTGTTCTATTTCTAAATAGGATAACTTCATCGAAGTTTACTCGTTCTTCTAGTAGAAATCGCCTTTTTTCATTCCACGAAAATCAATCGAAGTATCCTGTGATTCTGTCTGTACTTATGTCCTGTACCTAATATGAATCAACCACGAAAAACCTATGTTCTCAAGCTTTATGTGGCAGGGAACACTACAAACTCAGTACGGGCATTAAAAACACTCAAAAATATTCTAGAACAAGAGTTTCAAGGCGTTTATGCTTTGAAAGTTATTGACGTGCTGAAGAGCCCACAACTGGCGGAAGAAGATAAGATATTAGCGACACCGACATTATCCAAAATTTTGCCTCCACCAGTGCGGAGAATCATCGGAGATCTTTCTGATAGAGAAAGAGTATTGATCGGATTGGATTTGCTTTATGAAGAATTGAACGAAGACGATCAAGAACAATTTGAAGAGTAAATTTTATCATCAAAAATTTCAGTAAGACACACTTTATTAATACAAGAACTGGGTTTCCTTCCGATTTGTAAAAGTCAACCATGAGTGAGAAAGAAAAATTAGAACCAAACAAGACACTGGCACAAGGTGTAGAAAAAATTCGGACAATGATAGAGGGCTTTGACGATATTAGTCATGGTGGCTTACCTGCAGGAAGAACAACCTTAGTTAGTGGCACCTCTGGAACTGGTAAAACTTTATTTTCTCTTCAATTCCTTTATAGCGGTATTACCTACTTTGATGAATCAGGAGTCTTTGTTACATTTGAAGAATCTCCTAGTGATATTATTAAAAATGCTGGTATTTTTGGCTGGAACTTGCAACGTCTTATCAGTGAAGGAAAGTTATTTATACTTGATGCTTCTCCCGATCCAGAGGGACAGGATATTGTAGGCAACTTTGACCTCTCTGCCCTCATTGAACGCCTACAATACGCGATTCGTAAGTATAGGGCAAAACGCGTTTCGATTGACTCAATAACAGCAGTCTTTCAACAGTATGAAGCTGTGGGAGTTGTGCGGCGAGAAATATTTCGTCTCGTAGCTCGTCTTAAACTACTAAATGTCACCACAATTATAACTACAGAACGCACGGAAGAATACGGGGCGGTTGCCTGTTTTGGAGTAGAAGAATTTGTTTCCGATAATGTAGTCATTGTGCGTAATGTTTTAGAAGGAGAACGTCGCCGTCGCACAATTGAAATACTCAAACTGCGTGGTACAACACATATGAAAGGTGAATATCCTTTTACAATTACCAATGCAGGAGTTAATATTTTTCCATTGGGAGCAATGCGCTTAACTCAACGGTCTTCAAATGTAAGGGTCTCTTCTGGCGTTACAACCTTAGATCAAATGTGTGGCGGTGGTTTTTTCAAAGATTCGATTATTCTCGCAACAGGAGCAACTGGTACTGGTAAGACTTTATTGGTTAGCAAGTTTTTGCAAAATGGCTGTGTTCATGGTGAACGGGCAATATTATTTGCCTACGAAGAATCACGCGCACAACTATCTCGCAATGCTTCCTCATGGGGAATTGAATTTGAGGATTTAGAACGTCAAGGTTTACTAAAAATAATTTGTACATATCCAGAATCAACAGGCTTGGAAGATCACCTGCAAATTATTAAGTCAGAAATTGCTGAATTTAAACCATCTCGTATTGCCATTGACTCTCTTTCTGCACTAGCACGAGGAGTCAGCAATAATGCATTCCGGCAATTTGTTATTGGCGTTACAGGTTATGCTAAGCAAGAAGAAATTACAGGCTTTTTTACCAATACAACTGACCAATTTATGGGTTCGCATTCAATTACAGATTCTCATATTTCTACGATTACAGACACAATTTTAATGTTACAGTATGTAGAAATTCGAGGAGAAATGGCGCGGGCAATCAACGTCTTTAAAATGCGTGGTTCGTGGCATGAAAAGGCGATTCGCGAGTATAATATTACGGCTGACGGTCCTGACATTAAAGATTCTTTCCGTAACTACGAGCGGATTGTCAGTGGTGCTCCTACCCGCGTTACTATCGATGAGAAGGCGGAACTGTCTCGAATTGTCAAAGGATTTCAAGACAACCAGAGTTCCGATTCCTAAACATGGTATCGTGATATGTTCTCTGGCGAGAACACAGTTTCAGCCGCTTAATTTTCGTGTGAGGGGATGCGGTGAAAGGACAACAAATATTCAGTAGTTTCTTACCTGGTGTAACAGCAGCAGTATTAGTAACTCAGTCTGCTTGGGCTCATCCTGTACCAGTCATTGGGGTCAAGCTTTTTGCCTCTTCCAGTGCTTTGACTTCCACTTCTGAGGAAATCTCAACTGCTCTCGATATCAACGCGCAATTGGTTCGCACAGCTAGCAACAACTTCTTAGCTACAGCGTTACCGACGGTTGATCTTATGGAATATGGTTTAAAATCTGTCAGTAGTGGCAGTGTCGGAGTCATATTGACTGGAAAAACTGGTATACCAGTCGCCAATGTTGCAAATGAGGTTCAAGGTGTGCTTATGAGCTTTAAACCTACCTCAACGCAAAGCGAATTGATAAATAAGATTCATCGCTTTACGACTAGTATGCATAAACGTAGTAACCCAACAATAGCTACAGAGGAATCAAAAAATACAGTTTCTTTTAACCCTGTTTCTTCTTACCATAGTACCTCAAAACCAGCCTCCTCTATTGAACAAAAAATATCTTCTTTTGGGCAGCTTGCTACAGAAAAGAAAAGTTCTGCTCGCTTACCAAAAGAGTCAAAAACTCCAACCCGTAAGACAGTAGAAGTCGCAAAGCTGTTAGAACAGGTGGAGTCATGCCCACAACAGGCGAGAAAAGGTAAAACTCAGGTTGGTCGTTCTGCTTCTTTGCTCCTGAAATTGTCTACCTGCTCGCAACAAAATACCACGAGAAATCTGGTAGCTCAGGCAGGTCCCTCCACGCCAACGCCAGCAACTCCCGCGCCAGCAACTCCCGCGCCAGCAACTCCCGCGCCAGCAACCCCGGTACCAACAACTCCCACACCAACAACTTCTGCGCCACCAGGTTCGGTGCAGATCCCTGATTATCTCAAAGCCAACCCAAATCCTCTACAGTTTCCTACCAAACCAGAAGAAGTGAGGATTCAAGGAACTCAACCAATCAGTTTGGCACAAGCTCTGGAGATAGCACGACGAAATAATCAGGATCTACAGATATCATTGCTGACTGTGGAGCGCAGTCGAGCTTCCTTACAGCAGCAGCAGGCAGCTTTGTTACCTACTGCCAGTCTTAGCACTAGTGTAACTCGTAGTGGACCTGGTTTCTCAGATCAAATAGATACATCCTCTACTCCATACTCTACTACAAGCTTCTCTGGTACCGCGCAATTGCAATATGATCTCTACACCTCTGGACAAACCTCAGCCCGCATTCAAGAAGCTGAAGAACAGCTACGTTCTGATGAATTGGATGTTGAGCGTCAATCTGAGGTTATCCGCCTGGATGTCACCACTCAATACTACAACCTGCAAGAAGCAGATGAAAATGTACGCATTAATCAGTCTGCTGTGAGAAATGCTCAGGCTAGTTTGCGGGATGCACAAGCTTTAGAAAGAGCTGGTGTGAGTACTCGATTCGATGTTCTACGTGCTCAGGTCAATTTAGCAAACTCGCAACAAAACCTGACAAATGCTCTCTCAAACCAGCGAGTTGCTCGTCGTAGATTAGCACAAATATTGAATTTGCCTCAGTCAATTGATGTCAGTACGGCGGACCCAGTGGGAATAGCAGGTCTGTGGAATATTCCGCTCCCAGAAACTCTGGTCTTAGCTTTTAAAAACCGTCCGGAACTGCAACAGAATTTGGCTAACCGCAATATTGCTGAGCAACGACGACGCCAAGCGATTGCTCAGCTAGGTCCTCAAGTAAGTTTGGTTGGTAGCTATAGGCTACAGGATCAGTTCGATGATCGCATAAACGCTAACGATAACTATTCGCTAGCAGTCCAAGCTAGTTTGAGTTTGTATGATGGTGGAGCAGCAAGAGCTCAAGCCGCTCAAGCAAAAGCGAATATTCGGATTGCTGAAAATCAATTTGCCAACCAACGCAACCAAATTCGCTATGACGTAGAAAATGCCTATTCTCAATTGCAATCTAATTTGGAGAATGTTCAAACGGCTAATACTGCTCTTGAACAGGCTACAGAGGCTCTGCGTCTAGCGCGCTTGCGATTCCAAGCAGGTGTGGGTACTCAAACTGAAGTCATTGATGCAGAAAATGACTTGACAACATCTGAAGGCAATAGAGTGACGGCAATTTTGAATTACAATCGTGCTCTGGCTAATTTACAACGAGCGGTTACCTCTAGAACAGCAAGCTCAGTTGGTCAATAGTCATCAGTCATTAGATTATGGATGATAGACTATAGGCTGTAAACTTGTCGCAAAATATGTTAAATATTTAATTTGTTTTTGGAATGTACTCTGCTTTTTCCTTAGGGTGTAGCAGAGTACAATCTTTTTATGAGCAAAAGTTTTACAAATCCTTCAGAACTGAATAGAACAAAATCTGATGACGAAAGTTACGGCAAAAGAAATTGCACAGTTTCGCTCTCAAGTTGCAGATGACCTCACGGCAATGGAAGCACTGGATCTCATAGAAGAATGTGATGGAGATTTAGAAGACGCTGCTATAACTTTAGCTATTCGAGCAGGACAAGAACCAGAAATCGCAAATTCAGAATGGCTGGATGCTTTAGCTCGAAAATGGCGTACTGTTATTTGTCAACAAGAATTTCGGGATGATTTGCTTAACGCCTCAGTTAAGGAAATAATGGAACATCTCAAAACAATACCGACGTTTCCTAAGATTTTGGCAACGCCTGTTTTAATATATGTCTTGAAGAAAGATGTGAACAATTTTTGCGAGCCTCTTGACTTAGTACAGTGATATTCTCCACACCGACTTATTAGATATGATGCACTGTTAACCCAAATCATTTAGGATTGCTATATATAAGAGCGTAACCCTATATAAAACTTCAGTTTCAACATCAATGAATTACCTTGTTGCCGTTTTACCTGACCGCATCGAAGCAGAAGCTGCTTATCTAGCTTTAGAGAAAGAAAGTATAAAAGCTACAATTTTAGGTAAAGGTTATAAAACTGCTGATGAGTTTGGTTTGATTGACCCCAACGAGCAAGCAAAAAAGCAGACTCAGTTCATGGCATTTTGGCTGGTACCGTTTGGATTTTTTGCAGGTATTGGTTTTAGCGTTCTCACTGGCTTGGACACTTTTGCTTGGGCTGGTAAAATTGGCAATCACATCATTGGTGGACTGTTGGGCGCTGTTGCAGGTGCTATGGGTAGTCTGTTTGTCGGCGGTGGAGTTGGTTTATTAATTGGAAGCGGTGACGCTTTACCTTACCGCAACCGCTTAAATGCTGGCAAATACTTGATTGTCGTTCAAGGTTCTGAAATTCTTACCCGCCAAGCAACCCGTGTTTTACGTCAGTTTGAGCCAGAAAATATTCAAGGTTACGCTGCGCCCGGTGAACAGTAATCAGTAATCAGTAATCAGTATTCCTCCGTGAAGTTGGAAGCCACCACCATACCGCTTGCGGTTGGTGGTAGGTAGTTCACCTCATAACTGGATCACTAATAACTGCTAAGTTGTAACTAGATAACTGATAACTGTTTAAAATGGTTATCCAAAACTTTGTTAATCTGAACAAAGATTTAGACTTTAAGGCAAACGGGCACCATACAGTCCCGCCACACTTGAACGCCCACCTACAACGCATTGTTCAAGTTTTGTCTATTCCATCTATCTTACTCAAAAGTAGGTATTTCTTGGGTTCGACAAAGGCATTACTGCCAATGGAATAGCCATCCATAACTCTTGTGGAAACGTTCCACAAGGCAAATTGTAGCAAAAAAAAGTAAAGTTTTGAATAATTAGTTACTATGCTGCCAAGGGAAGAACTTTTAAAAGGTGTTGAAAATCGAGATAGTATAGCTCGTGTGATTGACCAAGCGGAACTTGCCATCAAAACTTGGGAAGTGGTTTTGACTGATTTTCTGTCTCCTCCAGAGTTAGTTGAAATTCAGCAGGTGTTCAGCCGTCTCACAGAGGTGCAGTTGGTGATTTGGGGTGGATATCCGCAGGCTGAACGTAGAAGAGTGGCGATCGCCCGTTCCGAAATTCCTTTAGATCAATCTCAAGTTGCTCTCACCGCCTTAGACATAGCTGGAAATTTCCTGTTTGATACCGCGACTCACCGTGACTTTTTGGGCGCAATGCTGGGAACTGGGATTGTCCGCGAAAAAACGGGCGATATTATTGTACTAGGCGAACGAGGAGCACAGGTCATCGTCGTGCCGGAGTTAGCAGAATTTTTAGAAATGAATCTTAAGCAGGTGCGTTCAGTTCCCGTGAAAACTCAGCGTATAGATTTGAGTGAGTTGAAAGTGCGGGAACCGAAGAAAAAAGAACTCACCACTGTGGAAGCGTCTTTAAGGTTAGATGCGATCGCCTCTGCTGGTTTTGGAATGTCTCGCAGCAAAATGGTTGAGCTAATTGACGGCGGAGATGTGCGCGTCAACTGGAAGGAAATCACATCTGCAAGTTCTCAAGTGAAAACAGGCGATTTAATCGCCATTCGTAGTAAAGGACGTTTAGAAGTGGGGGAAATTGCTGTTACTAAAAAAGACCGCTATCGTGTGCAGTTAACAAGGTATGTGTAGACAGAAGCACCATAAAGCGTCTCTCTTTAAACTGTTTTTGTCTTAAATTGTTTTTCTAAAATATTGAGTAAAATTTTGCGAGGTAGAAACGAGGATAACTTGGTGATTAGGTGAGTTGTAATACCACCAATAACAACGATGGAATCTCCCCTTTCCAAAGCTTTCAATGATTCGCGTACGACTTCTTCTGAAGTCGATATTTTGTTTGTTCTAGCTGCAAGCGCTGGGGGAAACTTCGCTTCTGTAAAAAAGCCTGTCTGAACCGGTCCTGGACAAGTCACTAAAACGCGGACACCATAGTGACGATTTTCTGCCCAAAGTGCTTGACTAAAGCTGACAATGAACGCTTTACTGGCAGCATAAACAGAAAGGTATGGCATTGGTTGAAATGCGGTGAGGGAAGATACATTAATAATACTTCCAGAACGACGTTGCCGCATTCCTTGTAAAAATTTATGAGTTAAATCTACTAATGCCAATACATTCAATTGTACTATCTTAATTTGTCGTTCTTCGTCCCTCTCGGCAAAGTCGCCATATTCTGCAAAACCAGCATTGTTGATTAACAAATCAATCGTTAATCCCTTTGATTGAACAGCATCAAACACAGTATTAGTAGCACCAGTTTCTGTAAGGTCTTTAACAATAGTGTCTACTTTAATTTTGTATTTTTCTTGTAGTTGTTTGGCAATTTGCTTTAATTGTTCTTCGGAACGAGCAACTAAAACAAGATTCGTATTATATGCTGCTAATTTTTCTGCAAAGGCTTTACCAATACCACCAGAAGCACCAGTAATTAAAGCAGTTGACATCTTACGTACTACGATAAATTTTCCAAAAGTTGGACAGATTAGAATAATCTTATTCAGGGCTTTATTTTAATAAAAATAATCTATTAAGCTGTTTCATTTCATCTACGTTTGGATATATTAAAAATAAGTGAAAGTTTATACTATACTCTGATGAATCTTTTTCAGAATCTGTCCTTGCATCTTTGGTGAAGTCGCCTCAGAAAATTGCTGGAATTGACCCATCGCTAAAAAGTTGACAGTCTGTTGCGTAACAGCTTTCAGTACCTATGCGATGCCAACCAAAAACTCTAGTGTAATCAACTTCAGCAAATTAATCTTGGCAATTGAGTTAAACCTGTGCTATAGTGGTGAGAATGCGGACGTATAGCTCAGTTGGTTAGAGCGCTACGTTGACATCGTAGAGGTCACTGGTTCGAATCCAGTTACGTCCATTTTTGCAAGTACACAATATTTTTTAGATAATGCAATTGTTCTTATTATAAGGGTGAATGAGAAGGAGTCAGAAGGCAGAATTGCTGGAACTGAGCCTCTGACGCTCCACTCCTGGCTCAGGAGTTGCTGAGTTCTTTCTTGGTAAGTGTACCGTCTGCGAATGCTCTTGCTGTTCCAACGCCATCCCTTTGACAATCGCATCATTCAAGAACTGTATTGAACACAAACAAGAACTGCTATGTTGCTTTGTGTTAGGACACGCACAGTTCGTAACTATGATCACAAAGCGTTTTTTTTGTCAATATATAATCCTTATGAGTAACTACATTAGTACTCTTTCGCGGAATCACAGAATTTTTTAGATTAATTCCGGAATGACTCCAAATGACAGTGTAGTTACATAGCGATTGGATTTGATTGAACACAAGACCTCAGCTAATTTGTATTTTTAATAATCTTCAGAAGAATTACTATGAACAAGTTTTTACCAATTCAATTTAAATTCAACACTCGTAGCTTGCTAAAATTTGGTCTGCTTTCGCTAGCTCTATCGCTATCACTTGGAGCTTACACTCAGGCTAATGCTCAACCAGTTCCAAAGGAAAAACTTGAAGTCATATCGGTTCCACCACAAGAAGCATACTTTATAGAAAAAACACAAACAACTTCTCCTAGCAATAAGCCTGTTTCAAACGATGGGAAGACTTCAGGTAACGGCACTAGATTACCACGTGTTTCCAATAGCTTGGAAAATTTACAGGGTTTTGCGAGAACAACAAATTCTGTGTCTAACAAGAAACAACGTCAAATAGTTTATCCCAAACAATAGCAAACGTACTAATGAATTAGAATCTCAAACCAACCCCACCTTGCAAGGAGAAGGTTGTACCTCCGTCACGCACAGCGTCAAAGGCAATAATAGCGTTACCAAAAATCACAGTATTGCTATTTGGGACGACGTAATCAACTCCTGGTTGTAGAGCAAAGCCGATTTTATTACCAACTGGGGAAGGTGTATCTCCGCCAGCTAATACGAGTCCAGCTCCTATGTAAGCATCAGTTTGCCAGTTGATGGGGTAGTCGTAGGAAACAGTTGGGACAAGGGCGACATTTGAACCAATGAAAGCCTGAGCGCGGAAAGAAACAGGAACTTCAAGAAGCTTGTAGCGAGCAGCAATCACTCCTCCAACTCTAGCACCATCCGCAAAACCAACCGCAGGACCAACACCGACATAGCTACCATACGCCACTTGAGCTTGTGCTGGCTGGGTAAATTGAGCAAAACTTAAAAGTGAGCCAGCTAAAATAATTGATACCAAGTACTTCAAACGCTTCATTTCCCCGCTCCTCACAAAATTCCTGACCTAATTATTGTAGATTTTATACCTTCTATGTAGCGAGAGTCATTCATTCACTTTACCTCCTCTTGTCCCCTCCCCACTTTTAGGGACAACGAGGATGAAGACCTCCTTGAGTACAAATGTAAGCTATTTGCTTAGCATCCAAATTGTTGACTTGACTGAAATCGACTCCCTCCACAACAGCAGATTGCACTCCGATAGCTGGAGTTTGCACGAATTGCTCTGTTTGGTTTTGTTTACCAGGGGTAAGAATAGCTCCTTGGAAATCAGCTCCTGTGAGATTCGCCCCTCGTAAATCTGCAAGGCTTAAGTCGGCATTTCGTAAGTTGGCATTTTCCAGATTAGCAGAGCGCAAAATAGCATTTGCAAGGCGAGTCGCGTTTAGATTGGCATGACTGAGATTGGTATGATCCAAATATGCTCCTGTGAGGTCTGCTCCTTGCCAATCGGTTTTGGTTAAGTTGGCAAATGACAATTGCGTTCCTACTGCAATGACACGACCTAGACGAGCAGCATATAAATCCGCATCTTTCAACTGTGCATTGCTTAAGTTGGCTCCTGTCAGGCTCACATTTTCCAAAACAGCACCCTGCAAATCGGCTCCTTCTAACTGAGCGCTACTGAGGTTAGCACCCGTTAAACGTGCGTTGGATAAGCTAGCTTTGTTGAGAGTAGCACGGCTCAAATCAGTACGGATCATCAGGACACGGCTGAGATTAGCTTCAGCAAGATTCGCTTGGGTCATCCGTGCTTGACTTAAATCAGCAATCCAATCATCGTAGGTATCCCATCGACCATCCTCGCCTACTCCCCGGAAGCGACTCCCCTTAAAACTGCCAAAAGATAAGTTTGCGGATTTAAACTTAATTCCCCATAAATCTATTTTATCTAGTACCAAGTTGAAGGAGCTTTCCTCAGAGCCATTTTGATTTAGATGGACATTGCTGAGATCCAAGCTATTAGTTTGACCGTTGTAGACCGCCAAAATCTTACCGATTGCATACTGGTTTGCTTGCAACTGCTTTTGTAGCACGAATGGTGGTAAGGCTTTGCTACTCCTTCCAGACTCTAACTCGCCAGTCAGAAACTGATTCATGCGTTTTAAATTGGGAATGGCATTGGGTCCAACGTTTACCAAAGCTTGCTGAATCGTTTTAACTAAAATAGGGTCAGTTTCCCTAGACAACAAATCAACGAGGTATTGGGTTGCCTGCGAGTCCTTGATAGTACCTATAGCCAAAATTGTTTTTTGGCGTTCTTTGTCTGTAGTGGTAGAGTTAAGGTTTAACTGCTTGGTAAGTGCAAGAAATTGTTGGCTGTTGCGTTGCTCGGTGGCTCGTTGATTTCCCAGTATTTGAATGTAAATTTGAGTACCGACTAAAGTCACTAATACTGCGCTCATGCCAAGGAGTGCGACTCCGAGCAGTGTATAATTTGGATTTTGCCGCGTCCACTGCCATAGCTTGGGTTGCTGGCTTGGTTCTTCTGGAGTGATCACAATTGATGCGATCGCGCTTCCTCATCTTTTTCGCTCAACTGAGACTGATTCCCCTGATTCCCACGTTGGAACAGTGGTGTCACAGGTTTGGCAACATCTACAGTGTTAGTCCCTGCAAGTTTGTCGTGTAGGGCACGACGATTTTGTTGCCAAGGGAAGCCTCTGGCTTCTAACACAAGCATGATAGTCGCCAAGCTGGTAAAAGCGCCTAAACTAGGAAATAAAAAGCTATTGTGCCAGAGAAAATAAGCGACGGACATAGGCAAACCCCAACGACCAAGTCCTTCTCGCACCAAAACGGCTTTGAAACCGGGTGGTTTACCTTCAGCGTTGATAACTTTAATCCCAAATTGATGTTTCGCCAGTGTACTACCAGTTTTAGCGAGCATATACAACTGCCAGCCCGAAAGTGTCAAGGGTGCGAGCAAAGCTATTGTCCATAATAAATTCGTGGGCGATGCTACGTTCCGGGTACCGTAGCTGACAGGTAAAGCAAATGGGCGGGCGATCGCACGTTCTGTCTGCACTAACAACGGGTTAAGTGGCACTCGATTCAAATCGCTTCTAGAATTGGCATATGCACCCATCCCAAAGGGCACCAATCCACTGGTAACGACCAGTGTCATTTCCACCGCCCAAGCAGCAATGCGCCTAGTCGCTAAGGGCAATGAGTTGGATTTTCCCGGTTCTTTGGTTCGACTAGGTTGATGACTTCTCCTCACACTTGGGGTTGCCATTGAATAATTCCCTTTAACTTTATTTCTACGCCACTCTCTGCACGTTTAAAAATAAACTACTGCTTATTTTGAGAGCTCTTGGATACTAAAAATTTGTATCCAAGGTACACTAAGATTGCCAATAGTGCCAAACTAATCACAGCAGCTACGAGTTTCAGTACCGCTTGTAGTATGGCAAAGCCCAACAGCAAAGCTACACCAGAAACTATAAGCTTTCTCACTCCAGAGAGATGATTAAACCAAGTCACAAATCGCACTAAATGATAGTATAAACTCGGAAAACCAGACTGAGAGGACTTTACGACTGTTTTTGACTGTGGAACTACCACAGATGAAGTATTAATTTCTGCCTCTAGCTTTTCGAGGCGACGCTTTAAGTCTTCTTCTGATTGAGGATTCATTTGTTTCTACCTTAGCTTAAACACTTGATGAACAACGAACCAACCAAATTCCTTTGTTGGTAGTTGTCTTAGTGATTTTAGCGAATGTCTTTGTTTGAAAGATCGCTCTTGGTAGTTAAGAATCTAGCTTTTGGCGTGAGCTTTACCTAAAACTTCTAATTTTCTTTAACTTTAATATTTAACCATATAATTATTTATCTAAAAAAGAAATTTTACACAGTTCACCTAGAAACAAACACAAATTGTTATCGTCATCTGATTTTAAATCATTATATGTATCAATTGATTGCAATAGAGAAAGTCGGGTGCATCACAAGAAATATGAAGATGCGTAGGCAATTTCAAGTTGTTCCCGCAGCATTAACTATGAGTTTAGTTCTCACCAATACTCATTTTGCTGAGGCACAAGTTGTGCAAATTAGAAGTCATTTGCAGCCAGATCCACTGATTGTAAATGGTACGTCTGGGGGAACACTTCCAAGTAAATGTGGCAATATCGCCACAAAACCCAATCAAGTTATACAGGTGATACAATCAATACCCTATCTGCGATTAACAGTTAAAAGTGAGGGACAACCAACTCTATTAATTGATGGTCCTGGTGGACGCTTTTGTGTATTGCCAGATAGTTACTCTGGAGGCAAGCCGGAAATTTCTGGTTATTGGCAGGCAGGAAACTACTCTTTGTATGTAGGAGAGCTATCCAAAGGGCAGCATAACTATACTCTATCAATTTCGCAACAAAAGATACCTAAAAAATAACTAATAGTTCAGAGTCGTAAGCTGTTCAAGTTATCGGTTATGAGTCGAGTGGGATGGTTCTCATGTCCGCACAGCAGCACTGGTCTTACTCCCTGACTCTTTCTCTCTTGTCCACTTTTTGCCTCTGGGATACCAAATCAGCTGCTAAGCGAATCGCAGCTTTCATACTCGTAGCATCAGCAATACCTTGACCTGCAATATCAAATGCTGTTCCGTGGTCAGGTGAAGTGCGGATAAAAGGAAGACCTATAGAAGTATTGACTGCTCTGTCAAATGCCATCAGCTTTACGGGTATCAAACCTTGGTCATGGTACAGTGCCAGGTACGCATCTGCTACATTGGTAGGCTCTATGCCACCATACCAAGCCTGACCAGGTTTGACCCACATTGTATCTGGTGGAATGGGACCGTCTAATTGTAAATTTGGGCGGTTTTTACGTTCTTGCTTAATCCACGGAATTAACCAATCTTGTTCTTCGTGTCCTAATTGTCCCTGTTCGCCGCTGTGGGGGTTTAAACCAGCGATCGCAATCCTCGGTTTTTGTAAACTAAAATCTTTTTCCAAACACTCCACCAGCAAGTCAAGTTTTTCCGTCATCAACTGCGGTGTTAATACCTTAGATACTTGACTTAGAGGAATATGTGTGGTAGCAAGCAAAGTACGAAGTATCCAGCCAGTGTGGGGCGATCGCGCAACAAATAACATTCCTACATGCTTGGCACTCGACTTTTCTGCTAAAAGTTCTGTTTGACCTGGATAATTATATCCTGCTGCCTTCCACGCTGATTTGGCAATTGGACCAGTAACGATACCATCAAATTGACCTGCGAGTGTTTGGGCGATCGCTGTTTCCATATAAGCAAAGCTAGCCGCACCACTTGCCACATTACCCGTCCCAATAAGAATTTGACTCTGTGTGTGCTTGTCTAAAGGCACATCAAGAATTGAGAGCTTCGCTGGATTTGCTAAAGGCTGAGAATTTTCGACCAACTTTACTTTAGTATAAATCTCTACTAGTAAATCTTGGCTACCCACTACTGTCACATCACAACTGTTGCTTATTTCCGGGTCTGCTAAAGCTTTTAAAATGACTTCTGGTCCAATTCCTGTTGGGTCTCCGAGTGTCAATGCTAAGCGTGGACGGCTTTGCACTGATGTTATATTTTTTTCATTTAAGCTGTACATATATAACAGTCCTATGAAAGTTGTAAAATCAAGCCATTGGATAAGGGGTTCCTCTTAGGAACTAGAACGCGGTCAGTTAGACCGTATGAGCTTGTGGACTGGCTAGTGCCGACACTGCCAGGATGAAGCAAGAAGTAAACGAAACTCAAGCCCCTAAATTTATTTATGGGGTTCTTAATTTTGAATGAGCGAATTTTGTTAGCGCAGCGGTTTATTCCCTCCTTTGAATTAAGCGAAGGGGCTGACGGCTAGTATTTTATTTTTGCGGTCCCCCCTATCGCAAAGCGACTCATCTCGTCCGCAGGAGGCTCCTTTGGAAACCTTTGCTGGTAGACTTCTCTCAAAATTTTCATCTCTGCCATTTCCCTCATCTCCTTCTCCCCTATTAAGTGTCGGCAACGTTACAATGTTTGACACAGATTTCATACTATGGCAGTTCTTTCAGGCTCTGGTAAACTTAACTTAATTAAACAATTTGCAAAGGAGAATTACAGCAATGAGCGGCGAAATGTTGAATGCAGCTCTGTTTTCATTTGGGTTAATCTTTGTAGGCTGGGCTTTAGGCACCTTGTTGCTGAAAATTCAGGGTGGAGAAGAGGAATCCCTTTAAAGAAGCACTCATCGAGGCAAGAGGCTATAAAGTCTCTTTGTCTCGTATGCGCACTTTAGAAGCATGTAAACTTTTGTTTACATAGGATAAGTCTGATAAGATTTTATTCATAAAAGTTTAAATTTTGTAAAAAGCTCTCATGACATTATTAATAATAGGTGCCACTGGCACCTTAGGGAGACAAGTGGCTCGTCGTGCGATCGATGAGGGGTATAAAGTCCGCTGTCTTGTTCGGAGCGCAAAAAAAGCCACGTTTCTAAAAGAGTGGGGAGCGGAACTCGTACCGGGAGATTTATGTTACCCTCATACGTTAACAGCAGCACTTGAAGGTGTTAGCGCTGTCATTGATGCGGCAACATCTCGTCCTACAGATTCTCTCAGTATTAGACAAGTCGATTGGGAAGGCAAGGTCTCTTTAATTCAAGAGTCTGTTGCTGCAGGCGTCGAACGTTTTATCTTTTTCTCCATACTGGATGCTGAAAAATATCCAGACGTACCGTTGATGGAGATTAAGCGATGCACAGAAACTTTTTTGGCTGAATCTGGTTTAAATTACACCATCTTGCAACTTGCTGGCTTCATGCAAGGCTTAATTGGTCAATATGGGATTCCCATATTGGAAGGACAGCCTGTTTGGGTAACAGGAGAGTCGTCTCCCATCGCCTATATGGACACTCAGGATATTGCTAAATTTGCCATCCGTGCTTTAAAGGTGCCAGAAACTCAAAAGCAAACTTTTCCAGTGGTAGGAACTCGTGCTTGGAGTGCAGAGGAAATTATAGCCTTGTGCGAACGCTTGTCTGGAAAGGAAGCACGGGTGACGCGGATGCCAATTAACTTACTACGTACCACGCGCCGAGTCATACGCTTCTTTCAGTGGGGATGGAACGTAGCAGACAGACTTGCCTTTACAGAAGTCATCGCGAGTGGTAGACCGTTAAATGCCCCAATGGAAGAAGTTTATAAGGTTTTTGGATTAGAGCCAAACGACACCACCACCTTAGAAAGTTACCTGCAAGAGTACTTCAGCCGAATTATGAAGAAGCTCAAGGAGCTAGACTACGAGAAAGTTCAGCCCAAAAAGCAAAAACCAAAAAAATCCCCGTTTAAGAAAATCAATAATCAGTAGTTATCAGTCATAAGTCATGAGTCACGAGTGATGACACATCAAACAAATGACAAATGACAAAGGATTAATGACTAAAGAGTCAAAATGTGTAACGATTAACGTAATAAAACGCGTCACCAATAGTTGGATATTTGAGTGTGCCCAAAGCAGGCATTATCTATAATGACGTTAAGCCGATAGCGAGTCGCATCGCTATCGAACTGAAAGACAGTTTCACCGCTGCAGGTTGGGATATCTGCATCACAACAGCTGTTGGTGGTATATTGGGTTATTCTACTCCGGAAAGTCCCGTATGCCACACCCCCATAGACGGACTAACACCTCCCGGATTTGATTCAAATATGAAATTTGCGGTGGTGTTAGGGGGAGACGGTACAGTTCTGGCTGCTTCTCGCTTAGTCGCCCCTTGTGGTATCCCAATCTTAACGGTCAACACTGGTCACATGGGGTTTCTGACGGAAAGTTACCTCAATCAATTACCTCAAGCAATAGAAAAGTTGCTCTTGGGTGATTATGAGATTGAGGAAAGAGCAATGCTCACGATCAAGGTTTGTCGAGGGGATTCTTTACTGTGGGAAGCTCTTTGCTTAAATGAGATGGTGCTGCATCGCGAGCCATTGACTTCTATGTGTCATTTTGAAATAGCAGTCGGTCGCCATGCACCAGTAGACATTGCGGCTGATGGTGTCATTATATCTACGCCAACAGGTTCTACAGCATACTCGTTGAGTGCTGGGGGTCCAGTCGTGGCTCCGGGTGTCCCTGTACTGCAGCTTGTACCCATTTGTCCTCATTCTCTTGCTTCTAGAGCGTTGGTCTTTCCAGATAGTGAACCAGTGACCATCTACCCAGTGAATACTCCTCGGCTAGTCATGGTTGTGGATGGTAATGGCGGGTGCTATGTTATGCCAGATGATAGAGTTTATGTAGAGAAATCACACTACTGCGCCCGGTTCATTCGCCTACAACCCCCAGAGTTTTTCCGGATTTTACGAGAAAAACTGGGTTGGGGTTTACCACACATTGCGAAACCCACTTCTGTGGAATTACCCTAGCAGAATTTAGGATTTTGGACAAATCATGTTTTTTGAAAGTGTTTTTTGAATTTTGAGAGAAGTCATCAGCCGAAGAAACCTCGGCTCAGTCTATACCCGTAGGATAAGTAAGTCGGCGTTAAAAAATCAACCTATGTAACAAAATGTAAAATCAGCAAACAGCTTAGAAATGGCTCATTCCACAGTTTTTACAAAACTCAACATACATTGGTTTTATCGTGCCGACTTACTTACGCTGCGCGAACGATGATGCGTGAATTGGAGCGTAAGTGAGTGTCAGCCAGATTTTAAAGCCAGATTTTAAAGCCAGATTTTAAATTAGTGCTTAAAATAACTGTATCTGTGATTAATATAGCTGATACTTGTACCTGCTAAAACATAGTAGGTAGTCCCGATGAAACAAGTTTCACCCTTACGGATTCGCGAGTTCCCCAAACTCCTAAGCCCTGCGGGTACGCTACGCGAACAAAGACGCGCAAGGGACGCCGGAAACCGCTCCTGAGGGGACTCGCTCACCACCAAGGATGAAAGTATTATTTTTTCTGTTAAGCGTTAAGCGTTCCCTACTTTCAAGTCAGTCAATCACGGGAAAAACCCACTAACCTTGCTATGAAAAAGGTTTCTTCCCTTCTGAGTTCTGAGTTCTGGAGCGCGTAGCGGGGCGTAGCCCGTTCTGGAGCGCGTAGCGGGGCGCAGCCCGTTCTATTTTCAAGCTAGAGGGTGCATCAGGTCAGGATTGATTTATCACCAAAAACCAGTAAATTGAACCTCTACCAACTCAATCTAAATCTAAAATCTAAAATCGAACATCCAAAATTAATATGACACTTGCTCATAACCCTTGTGTTTTGGTGATTGAAAGCGATGAGAACCTTGCGAATCAGCTTGCTTTCGATTTGAAAGAAGCTGGTTATGATCCCATCGTGGCTCATAATGGGACAAATGGTATACAATCTAGCTCTGATCGCCAACCTGCTTTAGTTGTGATTGACCGAATGTTAGCAGGAGAATCAGGACTCTCGTTGTGTAAAAATTTTAGAACGACTGGAATGCAATCGCCTGTGCTGGTACTTATGGCACGCGATACAGTTGATGACCGCGTAGCTTGCTTAGAAGCTGGAGCCGATGATTACTTTCTCAAGCCTTACCGCTCCGAGGACTTTTTGAACTTGGTTCGCTTATACTTAAAGCCTGATATCGATACTTCCGAGCAGTTACGTTTTGGCGACCTCGTTTTAGATATAGCAACCCGCCGCGCCATACTCAATGGACGAGCGATTGACTTAACAATG
Organism: Scytonema sp. RU_4_4; assembly: GCA_012031965.1. GTDB lineage: Bacteria > Cyanobacteriota > Cyanobacteriia > Cyanobacteriales > Nostocaceae > Brasilonema. The sequence continues at coordinate 8,303 of JAAUSC010000017.1, read as the reverse complement.
AAGGAATTTGAACTGCTTAAGTATCTGATGGAACATCCCCGTGAGGTATTAACCCGCGAACAAATTCTGGAAAATGTTTGGGGTTACGACTTTATGGGTGAATCGAATGTGATTGAAGTGTATATTCGCTACTTGCGATTAAAAATAGAAGATGAAGGTCAAAAGCGACTCATTCAAACAGTGCGGGGTGTGGGTTACGTCTTAAGGGAGACTTAATTGGCACTCCCTTTATAAAGGTGGCGTAGCGAGGAAAGTGGAGAAACTCGCGGTCTTCTTTGAAGATGAGGAAGCAGTAGGGTATGAAACGGTGAATAACCAATAACTAATGACTAATGACTAATGACTAGAATTGCTATGACGATTTGGCCAGGTTTGCTATCAATAATTTTAGGCGTTTTGCTAGCTAGCTGTTCTGTTCCTACACCAGCAGTTCCTCCCACCGCTACGCCTAGTTCTCAATCTCAAGCACCAATGTCTTCACAACAGAAACCACCCACTAAAAATGCAGGTCAACAACTACCGATTTCAGCGGTGGCGGTGATTCCAGATGGTACAAAAATTCAGTTAGAAGTAGCCCAGACACGACAACAGCAAGAGATGGGGTTAATGTATCGCCCAACTTTGCCCGACAACCGTGGAATGCTGTTTCAGTTCCCATCACCCATCCAAGCCAATTTCTGGATGAAGAATGTACCAGTACCCCTAGATATGGTTTTTATGCTGGATGGGAAAGTGCAGTACATTGCTGCTTCCGCACCTCCTTGCAATAGCAATCCTTGTCCTACTTATGGTCCCCAGACACCAATTAATCAGGTGATTGAATTGCGTTCGGGACGAGCAGCCCAGCTGGGTTTGAAAGTAGGCTCTTATGTAAAAATAAATCCTTTAAACTAAAGGTATTTAACACTCCCAAATTTTATATAGTACTGCTTTTGCAATATTTCTATCCAACAGCTATTATATACAAGTATAATAAAATACATTTAGGAGATAATTGAATTCAGTGTAGCTTGTAAAAAGCTTTGTTATCCCAAGAGTGGATGACTAATTTTATGCTAAATAACAAAAAATCCTCCTTTTGACATACGTGTAAAGAGTAGTCAATAGGGGAGGATTAGGCTAGGGAATCTTCCTTACAACAGTTGTAGTTCACCAAAGTACTGAAGTAAAAAAGATCAAATCATCATTCACCTGAATATTGTGCTGCTTAAGACTAGATAAAGTCAGTGGTATTGCTGTCTATTTTTTTTGAACTTTCTTTGAAGGATACCAAACAACATTTCCTGAAATCATCTGTTAAGTAAAAGCACAGTGACAGGAAATTATTGCCTATTTACAACTCATGATAATGGTGAATTGAGATATAAAGGTACACACTATGTGAGGAGGTCCAATATAAAGTGTCACCATCAACCTACTCTAGATTTATTCGCTTTTTACAGGAAGATTTGGCAATTTCCACAGCTTCCATTGCAGTCGCTCTTCGTCATCGCGAGCAAGACCCAGGTCCTTTGCCAATGATTCTTTGGCAATATGGGTTAATTACCATAGAACAGTTAGAACAAATATATGACTGGCTTGAGACAGCATAGAAAGTGATGAGTTCTTTTAGGAGAGTCGAACTGTGCTACGTGGACATGGAAAATACCTTTTACTAAGGCTCACGGATGAAATTAAAAAAATAAATATTAACGACACAAAGAGCGAGTTGAAAATTCAACTCGCTCTTTGCCTAATTCACAAAGGGCGACTTTCAAAGATGCAATGCAGCTGAGGATATCGCGATCGCTCACCAATATACCGTTCCCAAAGCTAATCATTAAGAATTTTTATATTTATTTCTATAAAGAAAATTTAAAATCCCAAACTTTGCTATAAAATAAATAAATCGTAGCAACATAGACGAAAAATTTAGGTTTTAAGAGTTGGATAGAGTTGTACTAAATAGGGTGGGCTACACCCGAATTTACGCTTGTGGACAAGCAGGAGCCGACTCCCTTGGTAGAAGCAAGAAGCAGACCCTCTAAAGGAAACTTTAGTTGAATGACTAGCCTTGAACAAGTTTAGTCAAGTTCTGTATAGCAGAACGAAGCGAGTATCGGGAGTTGAGAGTCAGGAAAATACTGACCAAGTCTCTACTCGCTACTCTAGATTTCTTACTTTTGGTAGTTGTCCTCATAACTGACTAGGTTATAAGGATTGTAAACGACGAAAGTAGATTCCTTACTTCATTACTCAGAAGCAGCAATATGCTCAGTATTAAGATGATTGAGCGACCAACGATGGTCAATCTCAACAGACGACGATTGGCAAACTTCTTCTAGATGCTTTTGTTGTACAGCCGCTTTACGTAGGGTAATAATGAGCTGATTCACCTGATGCCGCAAATTCGGATTATTGTTAACTGCTAGCATCGTTTGTCTCTCTAACAGTTGCAGTATAAGTTCGTAATGGATAGGTGAAGGCAGAGGAATTTGCTCCATGAAATTGATCGTTGATTTAAGATTTGGGATAAGTCAGAAGCCGATGTCATTAAATGAATTGTTACACAGGCATCAACGAATTGGCTAAAGCTTGAATTATGAGTGGGTTGAAGGTTTAACAAAGAGATTGGCTATTGCTTTCTCTGGATCTGGGTGTTTGACAAGAGACTCTCCGATAAGAACAGCCCATGCACCTGCTTGTTCTACTAAGGTAAGATCATCTGAGTTATGTATTCCTGACTCGCTCACAACGACAATGTTCCTTTGCTGCAATTCCTTTGACCTTGCTGCTAAGAGTTGACAGGTTGTTTGTATATCAACAGAGAAATCTTCCAAGTTGCGATTATTGATACCTACTAGTGAGACACCATCTATAGCTAACACGCGGTCGAGTTCTGCTAAAGTGTGAACTTCAATCAATGCTGCCATTTTTAGAACTTTGGCAATTTTAACAAAGTACTGTAAATCTTGATCACTAAGTATGGCGGCAATCAACAACACCGCATCCGCGCCTCGCACACGCGCCACATACATTTGGTAAGGATATATGACAAAATCCTTGCATAGTAATGGTAGATCTACTTTGGCGCGTACCTGAGCTAAGTTTTCAAAGCTGCCAGAAAAAAATTTTTCATCTGTAAGTACCGAAAGACAACTAGCACCAGCTTTTTGATACTTTAAGGCAATCTCCACCGGATCAAAATCTTCTCGTAAAATCCCTTTACTGGGAGATGCTTTTTTGACTTCAGCAATCAATGCTGGCTTTGTTTTGCCCTGCTGCAATGCTCTTACAAAATCACGGGGTAGAGGTGTTTCAAGAACTTGGCGCTGCAACTCCTGCAAAGAAAGCTTTTCCCGCAATTTGTCAACTTCTTCTTCTTTGTGCCAAACAATTTCTTCTAAAATGTTGTTTGGCTGGGCATCAGGCGTAGCAACTTGATACCGCATTATGGATACAGCAATAGCTGGGTTAGGTCTACGGCGACGGATTTGCATAATGAGTCATTAGTCATTGGTCATTAGTCATTAGTCATTAATTACTTGTCATTGTCAAGTACAAAGAACTAAAGAACTAATAACTAATGACATAGGACTCTTGACTAACTGGCAATTGCTCGTTTGTAAGCTTCGTCCAGCACTTCAGAAAGTGTTGGATGAGCGTGAACCAAATGAGCAAGGGTGTGGACAGATTGGCGGTTGGCGATCGCCGCTGATGCTTCGTGAATTAAATCTGAAGCATGTATACCAAAGATGTGAACGCCCAGAACTTCGCCTGTGTCTTTGCGATAAACAACTTTTGCCATACCATCAGCTTCACCTTCTGCCAAAGCTTTGGAATTTCCTTTGAAATAACTCTTTGCTGTTCCGACTTCAAATCCCTCCGCACTGCCTTTTTCTTTGGCTGCAGTTTCGGTCATACCTACATAACTGATTTCTGGATGAGTAAACGCCGCTGCAGGGATACTGAGATAGTCTACTTCTTTATGCCGCCCACAGATATTTTCTACTGCGATGATACCTTGAGCAGAAGCGGCGTGTGCCAGCATCATCTTGCCGTTAGCGTCACCAATTGCCCACAAATGCGGGACTGGTTCGCCTGCTGAGAGCACAGCCATGCTGTCGTTCACTGGGATAAAGTTTCGACGATCAAGTTCCACACCAATAGACTCTAAACCCAGATTCTTTGTCGCTGGAATGCGTCCTGTTGCAACCAGACATGCATCAACTTCCAGCACGCCTACCTCTTCTTTGGTTTTGAAGTTGGCTAGTTCAATGACGACTGGTACACCAGGAATAACTTTTTTGGCGTATGTGCCCACATACGTTTCAATATCACGCGCAGTGATGAGCACCCGTTCAGCAAGTTTAGCAATATCGCGGTCAAATCCTGGCATCAACTGGTCTAGGGCTTCTATCATCGTGATTTCACTGCCCAAAGCCGAGTAAACATCAGAAAATTCTAAACCAATGTATCCACTTCCAACAATTGCTACCCAATCTGGTAGTGATTCTAGCTTCACGCCTTGGTCGCTGGTGAACACAGTTTTGCCATCAACTTCAATACCTGGAGGAACGAAGGGTACAGAACCAGGGGAAAGAATAATATCTTTTGCCGTAATGGTTTTTTCGCCGCTGTCTGTGGTCACAGAGATTTTTTGTGTCCCTGCTATCTTACCCCAACCTCGGATGATATCGACTCCCAAACGTTTGAGGCTGTTGGTTAAGTCGCCTTGTATTTTGGATACGAGATTGTTTGCATGATCGGCGATCGCCTGTCTGTCGAACTCCACACTTCCCAGTTGAATTCCTAGTGACTTGAGATGATGGGCGTCTCTTAACTCTCGCACACGTCCAGAAGCCGCCAGTAGCGCCTTAGATGGAATGCAGCCTCGGTTCACACAAGTTCCTCCCATATCAGCTGCTTCTATAATGGCTGTTTTCAAACCACAGCTAACGGCGTGTAATGCAGCGCCGTGTCCGCCTACTCCAGCGCCTACAATCACTAAATCGTAATCAAATCCAAGACTCACGTTAATTTCCCCGCCTGCTTCCGCCTATTTATTCTGAGATTGACCAAGCAATCAGTGCAAGTTTCTTAATTTTAGGCTCTTGTCATCTCAAATTTATGATTTGTGTGAATTCAAAAAGAAGATGTTACGCGCTCTGCGCTCCGCGCAGCAGCGTTTGCGCAGCGCCCCCTTAGGGGCTAGCTATCGCCTATCGACAGACTTTGTGCTTTCATTTACATGATGTGGAGTTCAACCACGAACCTTGAGGTGTCGTGGTAGGTGCTTGAGCAACCAAAATCACATCCCCATTGCTATCCATCACCCATCCCTGCGCTTCTACAATCTCATTCCATGATTTTTTATTGACATTTTGAAATTTTTGTGCATTAACTTGACTTCTCTGTCTTTGTGTCTTTCTGCTTGAAGTACCCGAAAGATAATTTGCATCTCCTTCCAAAGACACCCAATCCACCTGCACCACGTTACTTCTGAGAACTTCTCTAGGGTTGGGTGGTATACCACCGCGTCCGGTGATGATGAATTCGCTTTGATTTCGTGCGACACCTGCATCACATCCTTGTGCCAGTCTCGGTTCCTCTGGTTCCACGGGCAAGTTAATTAATCCACGGTTGACATCAACATCAGGTGTATTGATATTTACTAAACCGTTTAAAGTTGGGTTAGTCTGAGAAATTGCTGTGATGTCGCTTGTGAGTAGATTTTGCGGGTCTAGCTTGGTTGGATCGTTAGTTTCCAATTGTCTTGCCAAGTCTTCTCGACTACGCGGTGCTATGCCAAAAATACTAGTAGCGTTGATTTGAACTCTGCCACCAGAACCTGTGAAAGCATTGGCAGTGATGTCACTATTTTCTTGTGGTTTGGCGACGATGAAGCCCGACGGAGCATTGATGGTGATATTTCCGCCATCGCCAATAGCCTGCACTTTACCCGCGTTGGTGGATATTTGACTATTGCGGCGCAGTAGTAATAAGTCCTGCACTTGTAGGGTAATATTTCCGCCTTGACCCGTGTCAGTTTCAGATGTGATTTTGCCTTGGTTATCCAGAAGTATGGAGCGAGCACTGATATTGAGTTCGCCTGCTTTTCCTAGGAGGTTGCGTGCATTTTCTGGGTAGATGAGATCCTTTCGAGCTTGACTGCTTACAGTTACTGTAGACCCATTCCGGACAATCAGTTGCCCTGTGATGATTGTCAGTTTTCCGGCATCTCCGTAACCTTGAGTTGAAGTAAACAAACTGCTGGGAGTACCTGTTGTTGAAGTTCCAGTGAGTTCTACGGATTCAGAGGCGTTCACAGTTAAATTTCCACCATTTCCTGTAGCTGGTATCACTTGCTTGGAATTGTTCTGTAACATTCCAGTAGACCCTGCTGATACTTGTGCCCCATCTTGAGTGCGCAACCTCTTAGTGTTGATTATTGTGTCACCTGCCTTTCCAGCAGCAAAAGTTGTACTAAACAATCCACTAGAGGAAGTACCATTAGGATTTGGCTCGGTATAGCTACCAATTAGCTCCACCGACTCGGAGGCGTTTACAGTCAATTTTCCTCCTGCGCCTTCTCCTATTGTAAAAGTTAATACTTCTGCTCCATCTTGTATAATTAATTTTCCAGTGTTAATTGTTAAGTCCCCTCCATTTCCAATACCCGTAGTTGCAGTTCTTAAAAGCGTACGATTGCCATTTAACTCTACGGACTTGCCCTGCACCTGTATATTACCACCGCCATCTTGGCTACTAGCATCTACAATCGAAGAAATCTCAGAACCGTTAACAGTTCGCTGAATGAGTTGGATGTTCTGAAAGTTTTGGACACTTTCATACTCCAAAACCCAACCTTGATCAGTTGGTTTCAGACTGACTAAACTATTGGCAGCGACACTTCCTAGCTCAATTCGTCCTCCTGCTGCGGTTAAATTTCCGCCCTCCAGCGTCACATCACCACCCACAATTGCCAAGGTTTTACCTGTCTGTACCTGTAAACCAACGGGGTTATTGAAGATATTGGTTGCTCCATCTGGACTTGCTTGGGATTGATTGCGGATGGGGACCGCAGTTGCTCCAAATTGTAAGCCTATAGGAACACTGACTGTCAGTAGAGGTGTGGTTTGGGGGTCTGTGGCACTAAACTTGGTACCATCGGCAAAGTTAAGACTACTTGCCGTACTCGCTACAAATGAACCGCCGATATTTAAAGAAGCATTGGGACCAAAAAGAATTCCGTTGGGATTTATCAGAAACAGGTTGGCTGTGCCATTAGCTCTAAGGGTGCCATCAATATTAGAGATAGACTTACCTGTTACCCGGCTAATAATGTTCTGAATATCAAGAGCATTTTGAAAGTAAGCTGTAGTTCCAGTAGGTACAGAAAATTGTTCAAAACTATGCAACAGATTGCTACCTGCGCGGGTTCCACCTTCAATAATTCTGATGTTGTTCTGCGTTGTCACGCCTGAATTATTAGGTAGAGTCGCATCCTGGGTGATTTGGGCAATAGCATAATTGGCAGAGAAAGCTATTGCACTACCTATTGCAATTCCTATCCCCGTAAACCAACCGTTACGAGTACTCATCCCGAATATTATACCTCTCCACACAAAGTAGCTATTGCTGAACAACGGTGACGTTGCAGCTATATTCAATAGACTACATCGACTTTGGTAATTTGCGTTTTGCTCTTTACCAAAGCTTCATCAGGAACGGTCTATTCATCACAGATATAGGACCTCTCTGTTAGCTGACCTCAAATTTATGTATCACACTATGCATCACACACCTTACTTGCCTGCGATATAAATTGCAGGCTAAGCAGAAGTGCTCTTTATAAGTAGACTACATTGACGTCAGTAATCTGCGTTCCACTCCTTAGCAAAGCTTAATGAGTAGCGATATTGTCAATTGAATGGCTGAAAAGCTAGCTGATTAAGAATGAGGACGAAATTTCATGAAATTGTTAAGAAAATCGGCTTTCTGAGGTGGTGTGATTCATTGTACTCTCAATAAGTTGAGATGATAAGAAATAAACCACGGAGGTAGGGGCTGTTCTTTGCCCATACGTGTCAGCTTAAGCTGAAACCTTTGTCATTACTTCATATCATGCCTTATTATACTTGTCCACAATTGTCGCTGAAACCCACCCCGGTTTTGTCTAACGCCAAAACCGCCCCTCCCCTTGGTAAGGCTACGGTGTACACACAAGTCATCGAATGACTCAAAATTTCCTCGGAACCTCACCCTGCCCTGTCGGGCATCCCTCTCCTTACTAAGGAGAGGGAAAGATTTAGCGCAGCTAA
>JAAUSC010000150.1 GCA_012031965.1 Scytonema sp. RU_4_4 | reverse complement strand
TATGTGACCCCGACCACCAATTTGAGCACACGCAGCGGCTAGTTCATAAATCCGCCCAACAAAACGTTCTGGGGTACGTGGCTTTACGGGAGTGAAGGGATTTGGTAGCATGACGATGTTATCTCATAATTCAGAAACAATTTTTTGTAGATGCACTTTACAGTTAATTAATACGAATTTCACAAGATTTTGTTTCTTTTTTTCAAGTATATTTTACATTTATCCGAGAAGTCACGGATTTTGAAGCGTCAAATGACTGCATTTTGTTTGAGGACGATAAGCATGTAGATACAAAGCGAATCTAGGATGGGCACTGCTTACTTTCCTATGTCATTGGTGTATCGTGAGTAGACAGTGCCCACCCTACAAATTAAGATTTTCACTCATTCGCGCTCCAGCATCAATAAGTCTTCAGAAACTACACAAAAGCTGATAGCGTCAAACAAAGAAGAGTCTTTTTGTGGATGTGATAGCTTGAAAACGCGCTCTAATTATTGGCAGCTTCTACCGTATATCAAACCCCAGTGGCAAACTATCGTTAAGGGGTTCATTGGTATTTTGGGATATGTCCTGGCAACTTTGGCACTTTTAACATATGTGCGTCAATTTGCAACTGTCTTTGGCGGGGGTGATTTAAAGGCGATCGCCCTACAACTTGGCATCATAGCAGCAGTGTTTCTGGCGCGAGGCTTTTTCCAATCTGTGCAAGATATCTATATGGCAAAAGCAGCACTGCGAGTTGCTTTCCATCTCCGTAAAAAAGTTTACTCACACTTACAAAAGCTCAATCTCAGCTATTTTGAAACTGCAAGAACAGGTGATTTATCTTACCGCCTCACTGAAGATATCGACCGAGTTGGGGAAGTCGTACACAAACTCTTTCATGACTTTATACCCTGCGTTTTGCAGTTAGTGGCAATTCCTGTTTATATGATTTCTCTGAATTGGCAACTGACACTAGCTACAGTCATTGTTGCACCGCTAATGGGTATTTTAATTGGTTGGTTTGGCGAACGGTTGCGCCAGTTCTCTCTTAAAAGTCAAAATCGCATCTCAGATTTGTCAGCAATACTCACGGAAGTTGTCAGTGGTATTCGCATAGTACAAGCTTTTGCCGCAGAAAACTACGAAACTGCTAGGTTTAGCCGGGAAGCAGAACGCACTTTAAAAGCGAAATACTCAGTGGAACGGCTCAAAGCAATTCAAATTCCCATTGTGGGATTCTTAGAAGCTGTGAGTGCTTTAACACTATTGTTCGTTGGTGCGTGGCAAATTGCGAATGATAACTTGACGGTACCAGAGTTTTTCAGCTACCTGACTGCAGCAGCGTTGTTAATTGACCCGATTGGTCATGTGACTAACAATTACAATGAGTTTAAACAGGGTGAAGCGTCTGTTGACCGAGTTTTTGAATTATTGGCAATTGCGCCAACCGTGGTGGAAAAACCAGATGCTTTTTTCCTTCCCCCTGTGACTGGTAAGGTGGAATATAGTCGTGTATCCTTTGCCTACAAACCAGGTGAACCTGTCTTAAAAGATATCAGTTTGTTGGCACAGCCAGGAGAGGCGATCGCCCTTGTGGGTGCTTCAGGTGCAGGAAAAACCACTTTTGTCAATCTTCTCCCCCGCTTTTATGACGCCGATGCTGGTGAAATTTTCATTGACGGCGTTGATATTCGGGATGTTACGCTTCACAGCTTGCGGCGACAGATTGGAATTGTTCCCCAAGAAACCATTATGTTTTCTGGGACAGTTGCCCAAAATATTGCTTTCGGGCAAGATTCCTTTGATATGGAAGCGGTAGAGAAAGCGGCGAAAATTGCTAATGCTCACCAGTTTATTACTCAACTAAGCGATGGTTATGATACGTGGGTGGGAGAGAGAGGGGTGAATTTATCTGGTGGACAACGGCAAAGAATTGCTATTGCGCGTGCTGTTCTGCTGAACCCCAGAATTCTTATTTTAGATGAAGCCACATCTGCTTTAGATTCAGAGTCGGAAGCTTTGGTACAGGAAGCACTAGAGCGGCTAATGGAAGGGCGAACTGTGTTTATTATTGCTCATCGCTTGAGTACAGTCAGAAGGTGCGATCGCATTTTAGTTCTCGAACGTGGGCAAATTGTCGAATCGGGAACTCATGAAGAATTGTTAACCCTGGGGCGTCGTTATGCGAGATTCTACGCGCAGCAGTTTAGTTGAATTTGCATTATACACCACACAGTTACTAACCCTACTCTGTATCATGAGGCAAATCCTTGCTGTCTTTGATCGAATTTCCATGACGACTTGGCAATAGAGATGTAGAAATAGTCGATTGTGAACAGTCTTGGGATGTTTCTGTCCAAGGTGTGGTGGGAATGTCCGACTCTTCTTCTAAATACAGAGTATTGATTAAGTCCTCTTGGAGCAAACTTTGTTTACTCTGTGAACCAACCAATTCTTGGAGCACTTCTAAAGCCTGGGATGCAGATTGATAACGTTGTCGGAAGTCTTCCCGCACCATTTTACTAAGAATATTTGATAGAGAGTGGCTGACGTATGCCTTGTCAACCCATTTCAACTCTCCGTTAGCATCTCTTTCTATCTCGTGGGGAGCCATACCAGTCAAGGCTTTGATGCCAATCATGCCGACTGCATAGATGTCACTACTATATTGTGGACGTCCATAGCACTGCTCACTTGGCGCATAACCCCGAGTCCCAATACCAATGGTGAAGGCACTTTGCTCTGAGTTATCAAGGATTTGTGTTGTGACTTCTTTAACGGCTCCAAAGTCAATAAGGACCAGCTTGCCATCTGAGTGTCGTCGCATGATATTACTGGGTTTAATGTCCCGGTGAATCACGTTATTGTTATGGACAAATGCCAATGTTTCCAATAAATCCCGTAAAATCTCGATGACTGCTGTTTCTTGGAGCCGTTGACCTGACGGCGTTTCCTGACTGAGAGCATGACCTCTTATATATTCTTGAACTAAATAAAATTCTTCTTCTTCTTCAAAATAAGCTAGAAGTTGTGGTATTTGTTTGTGAGTTCCTAGTTTTTGAAGCGTTTGAGCTTCTGAACTAAATAAACGTCTAGCAACTACCAACTGATCTGGTTTACTGTTAGCTGGTTTTAGCTGCTTGACAACACACAAAGGGTTATCTGGAAGTTTGATATCTTCAGCAATATAAGTTTCACTAAATCCACCTGAACCAAGAACTTTGACAATTTTGTAGCGTCCACCCAAAATTTTTCCTGATATTGCCATCTCCCTTTTCTGTAGCAGGTCTTTCAGGTCATCTTGCTGGCTAAGAATCTCTTGAACCACACGGTCAGAGGAATATTTTTGAAAAATATCAAGCAATTGGCTTTTCCTAATGATTTCCTTTGCCACTTCAGTTCCCAAGTAACACAGTCCAATCATGGCGATCGCCACCACTGGTACAGCAGTAGGCAAGATGAGTAAATTGTAGACAAAGGTGAGATAGCTAATACCTCCCCAAGTTATGGCGAAGACGATACTAATGAAAAATCTAGTTAGACCTCTTTTTCTTAGGGCAATAATTACCGCGCTTCCACTCACCAGACAAAAGACAAACAAACTGCGCTGCAATGGACTCTTAATTGCTTGCGTGATTGCTTTATCTTGCATTAAAGTTGCGATCGCGTTGGCGTGAACTTCCACCCCTGACATTCGCTCTGGATACAGCCAATGCTTATTAGCCGGGACTGAATGATAATCATCCCCCTGGGAGAACTTCGCTGTTGCTCCGATCAGCACAATTTTATTTTTAAAATACTTGCCCTGCTGCAAATAAGTGTTCCAATTTTCCGGGTCGAGTACGTACCAAAAGGGAATTTGTTCAAATGTCCCTGCTGGTCCGTAAAAATGTATGCGAGCGCCTTTGGGTGGAGGATAATCCACTTGGGCTGCTCTCAAAGCTGCTTCATCAAAAGAAAGCATCTTTACTGTTAAACTTTCTTCTTGATCCATAAGCTTGGAGAACTCACTAGCCAGTTTGTGAATCCTGCCATCTACCTCTAGGGGGAAATTAACAGAACCAATGGCGACAGATCCAGTGCGAAACATTTGCTGGGGCTGTGTCAATTGCAGAAAAGTTCCTTGGTGTGTCTCTGAATCTTCGTATAGTGCAGCCAGAGTCACTTTGCTTCCATAGCGTTGCAGTGACTGTTGCAACTTTTTGTCATCTTCAACTCCGTAACTACTTGGTCTATCAAAAACAACATCCACAGCGACAGAACGCGCCCCTGCCTTTACCAACTTCTCAATCACCTGAGCATAAGCAGCACGTTTAAAGGGAAAAGCTTGTAGTGGTTCAAAGAAGGTATACTTTTGTGGATCTGTTTTGTAGTATTGCTCGCCAACTGATATTGACTGTTCATCTATTGCCAAAATCACGATATCTTTTGGAGGAGTTTCTGGTCCTCGTAGTAGATAAAATGTACTCTGAGCTTGGCTTTCCATGAATTTAGCCAAGTTCACATTAGAAGTTGCCAGCAGTGCTGCACCCACCGCTGAAACACCAGCAAGTAGATGACCCAAACGAGCCAATAGCTTTGACCGACGTGCCGATACCGTCAAAGTTGCTTTTGTAACATTCTTTGACGGTTGATTGGCGGCAGAGACGTTTTTTTTGGTTAATGTAGTAGGTTCTTCTGCCATTTTCAAATTCCGTAAGGGACTTCCGCCATAGCGCGTTCACGCAGAATTTCTTGACACACTTTTAAAGTGCAACACACTTGAAATTAAACTGCAATAAAAATTTTATATATTTGTAAACTATACTGTGTTTCTCTCCAAATTTCTGTTACGGAAACAGCCACCTAATTTGGTAATTGTTGCGCTGGGAGTTCACAGCAGCCAAGAATGACTTATTCTTTACTGTAAACTAAATGAAAAATTTGCTACAGATGAAAAAAAATTTTGCAAATATCATTTGGAAAGCGTCTCGTCGTAGAATTTCTTTGCCTGACTTAACTCATAATAGTTATTTTTTACAGATAAACAGGTTGCAGCTAGTAAATCTTACCACCATAAGTGTGCATTTAGTTTACCTAACCGATAGGCTTCTTTAACTGATGAGGAGTCTGTAGCGTTAGCTCCGCGCCCCCTTAGGGGCTAGCGGTTCCTTTTAGGAACTGGGGCTATAAGTCCCCCGCCATAACGGTACTCCGTAAGAAAGCGGGAAGCCGCAAAGCGCGGAGCGCTGGATAGCTCCGGCTCCGGTCTATAGCGGTGGTTGTTGGAGCCCTTCAGAGTATGATGAAGTCAGGTTGCTAAAGTCGTGACTGAAACGACTGACCCAATGTCCTCTCTTGTTTAAGAACAGTCACACAAACTTCAAGGAATTGGCGATGACACAGGCAAGAAACGTACTCGGCGAAGAGCTAGAAATGTGCTGCTCTTCTCCTGTGACTGGATATTACCGTGATGGATTCTGCAACACAGGCGGTATGGATTTTGGGCAGCATATTGTTTGCGCCCAAGTGAGCGCAGAATTTCTTGAGTTCACCAAATCACGGGGAAATGACCTTAGTACCCCGGTTCCCGAATATCAATTTCCTGGTTTGAAACAAGGCGATCGCTGGTGTTTATGTGCTGCTCGCTGGCAAGAAGCTCTTGAGGCTGGCGTTGCTCCCCCTGTCATCCTCTCGGCAACCCATTCTAGAGCTTTGGAAGCGGTTTCTCTGGATGATTTGAAAAAATATGCCTTAACTTCTCCTTAAATAGGACTGACGCACCATCTGCTAGAAACCGGGTTTCTTCGTTCGTATTTGGTTGCAAAACAGACGATTTTTGCTCTTAACCGGGTTTGTTTGCGTAAGTCCTGCTTGATTGAAATCTAAAAATTTGTTTGACTTTTGCTTGACTTCACTAGCAGCCTACTGAGTGCCTGATACAGTGGCGACAACCTAACTTAAGAGCGATTTTCATAGCTTTCATTGAAGTGATAATCTAGCAAGATTTACAGTGGGTGCAGCAAAGTTAAGCAATGGTTACAATCGTTGTTGTCATCAACATACTGATCTCGCTGATTCTTCTCTACGTAGCTTGGCGAGTGCAGCGATTCAAGAGGCGACTGACAAGAATATCTCATCTCTTAGTTGCTGCTGAACGTAGTTCCCATGCAGTGCTACTTGGAGCGCCTGAAGCTATTTACATGGGTCAACGGAACATTCATAATCTGCGGCAAGAAAACCAACCACCACGGCTACAAATCCAACGGCTGCGACAGATTTTCAGCCTGCTTGCACTTGGACAGCAGGTCTGGCGTAGCAATTTTTTCAGGTTCCGAGCAAAATTAGTGAAAAAGAGAAAAAAAGAACAACAGAAGACGTAAAGATGCGGGATCTAGGTTACAGACTTTTCCAAAATCTCCACATCAAGGCAACCTTTGTGGTAAATAGATTGTCTTTTTAAATTTAGAAAGATAAAATCTTTTGAATTTCGCAAGGCGTGAAAACCCGCATAAAATGGGTGTAAGGAGAGAAACAAAAAAATGTCTAACAACCGTTCTGGATTATTTATTGGCGGTATGATGCTAGGTGCAACCATTGGTGCCTTAACTGGGTTGCTCGTTGCTCCACGCACAGGACGCGAAACTCGTCAACTCTTGAAGAAATCTGCCAGTGCTTTGCCAGAATTGGCAGAAGATATTTCAACGAGTGTCCAAATGCAGGCAGACCGCCTTTCTACAAACGCACGCTCTAACTGGGATGAGACTTTAGACCGACTGCGGGAAGCAATTTCAGCTGGTATTGATGCTAGTTTGCGGGAAAGTCAAGCAATGAAGCAGCAAAATGCTCAAGACAAGTTCGATACTATTCCTCAACATTTAGATAATTAGTAGAAGATATCAAAGTGATTGACCCCCTGTTTTGGCTGGGACTATCCATACTCCTAGTCGCCGCCAGTCTTACTGCTGTCTTGGTGGCGGCGATACCAGCTTTGCAGGAATTAGCAAGAGCAGCTCGTAGTGCAGAAAAGTTATTTGACACTCTTTATAGAGAGTTACCGCCCACTCTCGATGCCATTCGCATGACCAGCTTGGAAATCACTGACTTAACTGATGACGTCAGTGAAGGTGTTAAAAGTGCTGGTCAAGTGGTTAAACAAGTGGATCAAAGTTTGGATGGTGCTAAAAAGCAAGCACAAAACGTTCAAATGGGCACGCGTAGTTTTATGGTTGGTGTACAAACTGCTTGGAAAACCTTCACACGCTCCAAATCTTCAAGACGAACATCTGACCGTTTGCTACCATCTCAAAAAACAAAGCTGACGACATTGCAAGAACGACAAGCCCTAAGACAGGAGAATCGCTACACACCTGCGGAAAAATACGACATCAACAATAATTACAACGATTACAATGATTACAACGTTGGTGCTGATTGGGAAAGCAATTTTGATGAGCAAGATTTGCAACGTCAGACAGAATCTGAGAATTGGTCTGAGAAAGAATAGCGGTCAGTCTCTAAGAGAGTAGAGGCGCAAAGCAGAGTTGCGCCCTTGTTTTCATATATTTAACCTTACAGACAAGCTTGCTGGTAAGTTCTAGATCTGAGATATTAGATTAGATTACAGTTAAAAAGTGTAAAGAAGTATCACTTTTCGCGTACTCTTTTAAAACGACTTGTTCACTTTTCCTGTTGAGATTTGTATAAAAAAGCTCATGCAGCAAAGTTTTTGGAAACGAATTCTAACTTTTTTGACAGTGTTTTTCCTTGCTGGGTCGATTTGGGTCACGCATTCTCCCAGCGCATACGCTTATGACAATCCTGAACTCTTACCTAATACCCCAACTCCAGTTGTAGACTTAGCTAAGTCTCTTACTAGCCTTCAAGAAGAAAACCTTGTTAAGAAACTAGAACAATTTGAAACCGAAACTGGCTGGAAACTGCGAGTATTGACTCAATATGACCGTACTCCAGGTCGGGCAGTTATTCCTTTTTGGGGTTTGGATGACAAAAGCGTTTTGCTAGTTGCTGACTCCCGTGGCGGTAACATTCTCAGCTTTAGTGTCGGTGACGCTGTTTATGAACTCTTACCGCGCACTTTCTGGATTGAATTGCAAACCCGCTTTGGCAATTTGTACTTTGTTCGAGAAGAGGGCGAAGACCAAGCCATCCTACAAGCTATGGAAACAGTGAAAAATTGTTTGCTTCAGGGTGGTTGCGCTGTCGTTCCCGGATTACCACGGGAGCAGTGGATTTTCACTTTGATTACTTCAGTTATTGGTGGAATCATTTGTGGATTTGCAGCTCAACCTCGCCGTGAGGGACAGATTATTGCTTGGCAATGGGCTTTAATCTTCTCTCCTTTATGGGGAATCTTATTTATCTCTTTCGGTATTGGACCAGTAGTGACACGAACAAACGAGTGGCTACCTCTGATTCGCAACATTTCCGGTTTTCTTATCGGTGTTTTAGTTGCTTACCTTTCCCCTATTTTTAGTCGGTCTTCTTCTAGTGCTGAGTCCTAGATTTTTGGCAAAAGTCAAGAAGACTGAAAATGAAACCACAGATAAACAAAAGATGTACAAGAGATAAATTATCTGTATTTATCTGCGTCCATCTGCACGCCACATGCTACCCTACGGGAAGCCGCCCAGAGGGCGTCTACAACGGGGGGCTTTGGGGTCCCCACGGAGTGGGGTTGGGGGGAAACCCCCGCAACGCAGTGGCTTGTTCATCTGCGGTTCCAAATATTCTTTTCTACCTCTCCACCCTACGGCGACGGCGACGCGGTCTTTCATCTTCTTCATCGCGGCGCAGGCGGCTACTCACCCCAGTAAAGAAATCCCGTCGAACGTAAGGGTAATCACTCACCCACAAGTCGCGACTGGGAATATAAATATCGGAAATTTCATCAATACTGCTTAAATCTGGGCGATTCGACATGACCAATAGTTCTGCCCTCTGACCGCGAGCAATAACTTTGTAGGCAGAACGCAGTGGCGCTTTATACTCAGCAGTAAATCCTGTGTCATCGCCTATTTCTAAGTGAATGCGTTTTTCTCGGTTTTCGACAATTACCAAATCGCCTTTTTTATCGACGGTTTCCTGTTTACCAATCAACTCTTCTGTAATCCAGTAATCCAGCACTCGACCACGGAGAAAACCGCTGTACTTATAACGGCGACATTTCGCATTTCGCATACTCGCCCAAAACACGGGTCCCCACAGCCAGTAAAGGGCACCAATTAGCCCTATCAAAAAGATTATTGCAAAATCCAGCCCCAGAATGACTTTAATCACGAAAACCACAGCGACTGCTACGACAGAAATGAGCAGCCGTTGCAAAAAGTCTGGAAACTTCCCCCAATAGTATTTGTACTGCGGACCAGTAGCTATGAGGGGCATGATTTGTTCAAATTTCTGGCGAGTCAGTGGGACAATCATGAGTGCTGTGTTCTCAGTGGTGAGTGCTAGGTATTTTTAGAGAATTTTTTCTAATCCATATACTAACGACTTTAACTGGAGGACTTTACGAATTGCCAGTAATACTCCTGGCATGAAGGAAGCGCGATCGCTCGTATCATGTCTGAGAGTATAAATTTGACCAGCTGCACCAAAAATCACTTCTTGATGAGCAATCAGTCCTGGTAAACGCACGCTGTGAATCCTAACGCCTTCACTGGCTTGACTACCCCGCGCCCCTGGTAATTTCTCCGTTTCTTCCACAATAGGCTGGTTATATGTTTTACCTACTTCTGCTAGCAGCTGAGCAGTTTGAATTGCTGTCCCGCTAGGAGCATCAGCTTTTTGGTTGTGATGTAGTTCAATAATTTCAACGTGGTCAAAATATTGAGAAGCAGCAACTGCTGCTTGTTGCAGCAGTACCATACCAATAGAAAAGTTAGGAACAATTAAACATCCTGTACTCGCCTTATCAGCAAAATCAGCTAAATCTTGAATTTGTTCTTGACTTAAGCCAGTGGTACCCACAACTGGACGAAGACCATAGGCGATCGCACTACGAACATTGTCATACACTGAACTTGGATGAGTAAAATCTACCATCACCCCTGGCTGTTTTTCACCAGATGCAAACGCCAGCATCGGTTCCAATTGATTAGTAATCGGAATTTCCAAAGCCTCACTTAAACCCGCCAGTTCTCCTGCATCTTGACCTTGATGTTCAGGAGTTATATCAATCGCACCGACAAGGTTCATATCTGGTGCTTGCGTCACCGCTTTGATGACCTCGCGACCCATTTTGCCCGCAGCACCAATGACAACAACAGGGATTGGACCTTGATTTGACATAATTTGAGCAATACTTTTTACACTAACAAAGGAATTGTAAATCCAGTAGGGGAGCTATTGACGTACAGAAAAAACCTGATGGTAACTATTTTGGATCACAGTCCTAGAGGCTATTCCCGATGAATTGGGAAGCCCACACTGTACCAAAGGTCAGCGTGTGGTAAGTAGGTCAACATAAAAAAATATAAAATACGATTCTTGCGATTGCTTCGCTCCACTGCGTTTCACTCGCAATGACATTTTACGTTTAATTAGGTTGAGCTACTTAGTTCACTAGCAATAGGCATTCGCCAACCAGTTCCAAAAGCGCGATCTGTAATTTTCAATCCGGGGGGTGCTTGTCGGCGCTTAAATTCTGCACGCGCCACTAAATTAATCACTCGGTCTACTGTTGCTGGGTCATGACCTGCAGCGATAATTTCTTCTGAAGATTGGTAATCGTGAATGAGGCGTTGCAATATGTCATCTAAAATGTCGTAAGATGGTAGCGAATCTTGTCAACTTGACCGGGTTTAAGTTCAGCGCTCGGTGCTTTGGTTAAAACATTTTGTGGAATAACTTCATCATTTCGATTTAACCAACGGCAAATCGAATAAACACGGGTTTTAGGCACATCAGCAATCACTGCTAACCCTCCATTCATATCACCATAAAGGGTACAGTAACCAACTGCCATTTCTGACTTATTGCCAGTCGATAGCAGCAGATGACCGAATTTATTAGAAATTGCCATCAATAAATTGCCCCTAATCCGGGATTGAATATTTTCCTCTGCCAATCCAAACTCTGTTCCAGCAAATAACTCAGCTAAAGTCTTATCATAGCCTTGCATTAACTCCCCTATCTGTAGGATATGAGTTTTTATACCAAGATTTTCTGCTAATGCCAAAGCATCGCTGATAGAATGCTCTGAACTGTAAGGGGAAGGCATAAGAACACCGAGGACATTTTCTTTACCCAGTGCTGCGGTAGCAATAGCCGCCACCAATGAAGAATCTATCCCACCACTTAAACCCAGGACAACTTTAGAAAAGCCACACTTGCGGACATAATCTCGCAGTCCTAAAACCAAAGCGTGCCAAATTTCCTCATCTTCAGATTCATATTCTGGTGCTATGGAACCTGAGCGAAAATCCCGTTGTTCCTCATCAAATTCCACGACGACCAAATCTTGTTCAAAACCACAAACACGACAGACGATTTCACCTTGACGATTCAAAGCAAAACTTCTACCATCAAAAATTAAATCATCATTACCCCCAACTTGATTGGTATAGATAATGAGTTGCTGAAAACGCACTGCACTAGACTTGAGCATTGCTTCGCGAAACTTCTGCTTACCAACACTGTAGGGAGAAGCAGACAAATTCACAATAAAATCTACACCCAGAATTGATAAGTCAGCAATTGGATTTGTGGTATAACTACGCTTGCCCCAAAATTCCTCATCATTCCATAAATCTTCGCAAATCGTCACGCCAACATGAACATTATCCAAGGTGAAATAATTAGCTTCTGAACCAGCTTCAAAATAACGATGTTCATCAAAGACATCATAAGTGGGCAAAAGGCGTTTGTGAAAAACTTGTTTTACCTTTCCTCTTTCTAACAAAGCAATACTATTGAATAGACTTTTACCACCAGTATTATGTGCTGTTAAATTTTCTTCAACGGTTCCTACCAACACAGCTAATGCGGGTGGCAAATTTCTTGCTAGTTGTTGCAAGCCAATGTCCATTGCTTGTAAAAAACTAGGATTCAGCAATAAATCACGCGGTGGATAGCCACATAAAGAAAGTTCTGGCGTCAGTAATAAACGCGCGCCTTCTGCAGCTGCTTTTTGTGCTATCTCCAGAATTTTTTGGGCATTTCCAGGTAAATCACCAATGGTAGGGTTAATTTGAGCGATCGCAATCTTCATTTTCTTCTCTTTGTTTTCTTCTCTTCGTACTCTCTACGTCTTTATGATTAAATAAAAACCAAAGGTTTATCCTTAAAAGGAGCAAAAGCTTCCGCATCAAATTTATATAAACTAGCTGGACGACCAGCACCACGCGACACTTTTCTTCCTGTATCGTATAAAAAACCTAACTTGAGTAGACGCGCTCGAAAATTAGAATAATCAGAGAAATTTTCTCCTAAAACTGTCGTATATAACTGATATAAATCATTCAAGGTAAACGTTTCTGGTAAAACTTCAAATGCCACTGGGCTATACTCCAACTTATTTCGCAAACGACTGTGTCCGTACGCTAAAATTTTGTTATGGTCAAAAGCTAATTGTGGCACTTGCTTCACCGGATACCAAGCTATTCCAGTGACTCCATCAGCAATCAATTCTGCTTCCTCAAACCGCACGAGAGCAAAGTGACTTACCGATAGATAACGTACACCATAACTATCAGTTGCTTCGCGGGGGTCGCGCTCAGGTCCTCCAAAGGTATACAATTGCTCTAAATAAAGGTTTTTTACCCTTATTTTTTCAGACAGAATGCGATAAGCAGCATCTTCTAAAGACTCACCTTGACGCACCAAAGTACCAGGAAGACTCCAATAATTTAAAAATGGCTCCTGCTGTCTCATAATTAATAGAACTAACAGTCGGTTCTGTGCAGTATCTACAGAGAAAATTACATTATCAACACCGACTTTAAAATCTGCTAAAGGTGGTTGTTGTGGCAGTTCTGCAATCTTTCTTTGGTTGCGTCCTGGCATAGGAGCTTATCGTTCAACAAGTCAAATTTTCGGGTACAGATTTGTACAAATGCTCTTTATGGATATAATCAACGACCAGAGGTGTTAGAGCTTCGCGATCGCTATTTTCACGATAAGCTGTTGAAGACACATCTGGACCAATAAAATTGGCAACCGTGACTTTCCCTCCGAGTTTTTGCACCATATGCAAATGAGATTCATCTATTGCATATCTTGGGCGCGGTATGACTAGAAGTTGTACTTGCTGCAACAAATCTTCAATACGATACCAACGCGGTAATTGAGCTAGCAAATCTGAACCTACCACTAACGTAAAGTCAGCTTCTGACCAGCGCTTTTTTGCTTTCTCCAATGTTTCCAGTGTTCTCAAATAACTTAATTCCTGTTCCAAACCAATATTGTGCTTTGACGAATCTATATCCGCAATCAACAAATGTAACATCGCTACCCGATGTTCTAAAGGGGTTTGATGCGACTTAAATGGATTATTCACCGCCCAAACTGCTACCCAATCAAAATGCTCTGACAGCCAGCGGATAACCGCTTGGTGCCCAGCAGTTGGTGGATCAGCACTCATACCAAATAGAGCAACTTTCTTAGTCATTAGTCATTAGTCATTAGTCATTAGTCATTAGTCATTAGTCATTAGTCATTAGTCATTAGTCATTGGCTACTTTCCCCACCTCCTCATCTCCCTCATCCCTTTGTCCTCGTTTTTTCAGTCAACTCTTGTAACTCCGAAGAAATTTCTACTCTCACCGATACAGGATTATCCAAACGTCGCGTCACCTCTGGTAAACTAGCAACCGAAGTGGTCGTCCTTTGTCGAATTTCTGCCAAAGTCTCTAGCGGTTGCACTCGTTTACCTTCTTTAAGAAATAGCTGCAACAAAGGCACTTGTGAAGATTGAGAAAATTCTTCGTTGTCATATATTCTGTGTTGTTCAGTCACCAAACCCAAAGAGTCTGCTATCACTTGACCTCCCTCAAAAGAGCGAAAAATCTGCTTACATCCAGGGTAAGTCGCCTTACCACTCGAGTGTTTCATCACGGGGATACCATCAATTTCTACCAGTTTGTAGACTCCATTGACAGCAGAACCTGTCACCAGTCGTGTTCCCACTCCATAACCATCAATTTGAGCACAAGCAGCTTTCAGCCGCGCAATTTCCCACTCATCTAAGTCGCCACTCGCAAAAATTGATACACCGGGTATGAGCGATCGCACTTGTTTTGACAATGATACCAAATCACCAGAGTCCAGTCTGACTCCTGCTAATTTCATTTCCCCTGAACTGACCTTTGCAGCCAATCGCTGAGCAGCAGCGATAGTATCGTAAGTATCAATTAACAAGGGCGCGCCTGGGAAATAACGATGAAAGACAGTAAACGCCTGGTCTTCGCTACCTTCCATTGCTGACAATGCCATCACCAAAGAGTGAGCCATAGTACCACTAGGTTTTTCTCCCAGTTGTAGCGCAGCTAACACATTCGATGTTGCATCAAAACCACCAGCCAGTGCTGCACGCGCCGCCCACAAAGATGCTTGAGGACTAAACGCCCGTCTTGTTCCAAATTCCAGCAGCGTTGCTTGAGAAGACGCCACATCACGCAATCTTGCTGCGCGTGTCGCAATTAAACTTTGGTAATTTAAGGTATTCAAAAGGTAGGTTTCTACCACTTGCGCTTGCCAAAGAGGTGCTTCCACTCGCAACAGAGGTTCATTCGCGAACACTGCGGTTCCCTCTGGGACCGCCCAAACATTGCCAGTAAAACGTCCCTCCGCAAGCAGTGACCAAAAACTCTCAGGAGCATTGGTAAAAATTCCTGTTGCTTGTAAAGCCGCTATCCCAGAGGGACTAAAGTGGAATTTTTCCAAATATTCCAACGCTTGCGCCAGTCCCATAGCAATCAAATAGCCGAAATTCTCTGGCAAACGTCTGACAAACAACTCAAAGCTTGCCCATCGTTGCTCTACACCTTCACCTACATAACAAGCTGCCATTGTCAACTGGTAAAGGTCTGTCAGCAAGCTGTTATCGACCACAGAAAGAGTCAGTTCTGGATTCTGTGTGTTCTGGTGTTGATGATTGTTTGTAGATGCATGGTTCAAACTCGGGAAACTAGTCATAGCATAGCGCCCTTGGAAGAATACCTCTTTTATTTATGGTATTTTTTACCATAAATAATGTCAACTATATAGCTGTCCGATTTGATACGAATCTCCAGAGACCCGGTATCTCAAAGATACCGGGTCTCTCGCATTTTACGAATGATGCGCGGATTGCTATATTATATTATTTTAGTCAATTATTTAATGATTTTTAATAGTGAGAGTCATTAATAATGGCATTTTTCTAACAAAAAGTTACATAAAATGTAAAAGTATTCCAAACGAAGGATGAAGGATGAAAGACCACATTCTTTACACTTCAAACCTTTATTATTCACTCTTTATAGAACTGTTTTTTTAAGCTAAAGTATTGCAACTCTCTATCACTGATTATTGCAGAGAATGTAGATATATTGCCAATGAGAGATAAGGAGAATGTGAGGCACTAAAGTAGATATGTTAGAAGATATATCCCAAGTGAAGCGATAACAAAAATGGGGGTCTTATATTATGGCTATCTCCGAGATGCTTGCTAAGGTCACACAATATATTTCTGAAGCTGCTATGCGTATTTTTGGACCGTCAGACGATGCATACCCCAATACTGGCGTACAACCATTTACAGGAGAGCCTTATAACGAAAGAACAGCAGATACTTGGTAATTGGTTCTCAAAAAAAGAGCTAGTGAAAATCTAACTTGGTGGAGAGGGTAATCCTACATCCACCTCTTTTTTATTTCTGAACCCAATCCCCTCTTTGTGCAACGCTGTGTTAATCCCCCGGATTAAGTTGAGGTGGGGAGATGTTCGCCAGGTAATTGACTAAATCGCTTGGATTAGAGAAATCCAATAGCGCCTCAGCTAACTCCTCTAGTTGAGTAATGGATAAAGTGCGAATCTGCTGTTGTATCTCCGGCTCAATTGCACCAAACCGGCGTGTCAAAAGACGCAAAATCAGTTCTAGCGCCTCCTGTTTCTTTCCTCGTTCTTCTCCCTTTTGCAAAATGTCTTGGTAAATCACAGATTCTTTCATAACTTCCTCTCTAAACAGATGTGTAATTAAATTTTTTGGAAACCTCAAACCAGCTAAAACCTGTACGCAAGCTGATATATTCTGCCGTTCATCCCTTTCCTCAATCATATCGACCGCAGCGGCGACTTGTTCTAATAAGTCTTGGGGTGAGTCGGTTCTCGCTAATGTCGCTAGTGGTAGAAGTGCGGGGTTTGCTAACAGCGGTGTTGGATCTTCCTCCCATAGACGAATGACTCGATACTCATGTCTGGTTTTCTTATCTATATATTGAGTGTTAAAAACGATTTCTGAGGAAGTGGCTTGTAAGAAAATCAACACTTGCTCAATCTCGCACCAGTATTGTCGTTTTAATCTTGTGTAGTAATCCAGCATCCGGAAGTCGAGTGGAGGTGTGGATTTTGGGGAAGTTTGAAACTCTAAATGCAGGATTTGGTTGGAGATTTGCAGAAAAGTAACTGAGTCTGCGCGAATTGGTTCTAGGTTGAGTTCTGTTTTTAGTACTTCGATATCTGAAGTCTCACAACAGAGTAACCATCTGGCAAAATCGGCGGGGTAGTTTTCTGCAAGGTATCGGCAGGTGTTGTCGTAACTCAAGGGGAAATTGTTGACTCCAAAATCTAGATTTTATGCTATTGTGTAGATAATGGAAAAGGTGTGCGCAGAGAAACTCAGCTTCATCACAGCGCAATTGGTGAACTTTTAACTTTTAACTTGATTTGGTGTAGGGGAGTCACGAGAAAAAGGTGTTTCTTTCATATTTTGCGTGAGCGAAAAACGCCCCCGTGGGAGACTCTTAACTTGCACATTTTATAACGCTTACATAGCAAGGCTTTCAGAAAGTGAAGAAAAATGTGCTTGTTTCATATTTTGCGGGAGCGTTAATCGCGCCCGTGGAAGGCTCATATCTTGCAGCATTCTCAACAAGACCTAAAAAACCGGGTTTCTCAACGAAAGGTTAAGCTTTTTAAGTGGTGTCATTCTCAAGAAACCCGGTTTTTGACCCTGGTGCAAGATGTCAGTTCACCCAATCTCTTTTTTGTGCAACGCTGTGTTAATCCCCCGAATTAAGTTGAGGTGGGGAGATATTGGCGAGGTAATTGACTAAATTGCTTGGATTAGAGAAATCCAAGAGCGCCTCAGCTAACTCTTCGAGTTGAGTGATGGATAAAGTGCGAATCTGCTGTTGTATCTCCGGCTCAATTGCACCAAACCGGCGTGTCAAAAGACGCAAAATCAGTTCTAGCGCCTCCTGTTTCTTTCCTCGTTCTTCTCCCTTTTGCAAAATGT
>JAAUSC010000369.1 GCA_012031965.1 Scytonema sp. RU_4_4 | reverse complement strand
TCTTTCCAGAGAAGAACTTTTTTTGCTCTTCGTTATCAGATGGTCTATCAATCGGCTGTTCCAGGCTATCAATCAATCACTTAAAATTTGTTAATATTTTTTGTACAATCATTAAATCTCCTTCTTTATTTTCGACTTGTTCTAGTAAACTAGAAGGTAGAATCTGACGTAATATTTTTCTCCAATAATGAAAAGTATCATTCGCTTCAGTTTTTGATATACCAAACATCATTCCCAAAACTTCAAATGTAGGTATTTGTCTCAAATAAAACAGGCACAAACATACTTGTTCTGGGATTGATAATAATTCTTTGCGTCCACCTCCACGACGATGTATTCTAACTTTGCTTTGTTCAAGTTTAAACTGTTCTGACTCATGACATTTTTTCGCACAATTTACAAGGTCAATAAATTGGTCATAACTAATTCCTAAAAGGTGCTTGGCACGCGATGGATACTTTTGTATATAATCGAAGGTACTAATCATTTAATCAAGTCGTGGTAGAGGGTCAATTTTACTTTCTACCATTTTTGTACCCAAATCATATTCCGGACGAGTCTAATGTAAAATCGGTCTTAACTGTCAGGGCATTTATTAATGTAAAACTATTTACTGCCACATTTGAATTCTGGTTATTGTTTCTTTACTCCGTAACTGACGGCAACGCCGTTAGTTAGTGGCTTATATAGCGTTCGGTCATCAACGAATCGCACTTTGGAAGTCCCTTAAATTAATACCTCCACTACTCCAACTCTTCAAAGCTGCCTTGACACACTACTAGTACGATTTGGCATAAGTTTGTTCTTAACTCTCCGATCTTCGCTAGCTAAAACCTGCCTGAATTGCAAAGATAGATGACGAAAAGACGACTGTTCATCGATCAGCTGTTTGCCAAAACAATCGAACAGTAAGGTCACCTCGCCATTCTGGTCAACAACACGGGCACTACCGGGTATCTACTTCTAACTGTTGTGGTAAGCGGCCAATGTGCACAGCGCAAGCTTCACAAACGCCGCCACCTCCAATACTTGCGTCTTTAGATTTTTTTCAGGAGAATTAGCAATGGCACATATTCTGCACATTGACGTTAGCCCCCGTGGTGAACGCTCTCATTCACGGTTATTGACAAAACACTTTATCTCAGCTTGGAAAGAAGCTCATCCTGATGATACCGTTACCTACCGGGATTTAGGTCATTACCCGGTTCCTGCCCTAGATGAACCCTGGATTGCTGCTTCATTTACACCATCGGACAAAGCTACTCCAGAGATGGCAGAGGCAATTAAAACCTCTGATGAGTTAATTGCTGAGTTACTTGCCGCAGACTATTATGTCTTTGGCGTACCAATGTACAACTTCAGCATTCCATCTACCTTCAAAGCATACATTGACCAAGTTGTTCGAGTTAGGCACACCTTCATAGTTAGCGACCAGGGGTATGAAGGTCTGGTAAAAAACAGAAAAATGCTAATTGTTACTGCCCGTGGTGGTAGCTATGAGCCAGGTACTCCTACTGCTCAGTATGACTTTCAAGAACCGTTTCTACGGACAGTTTTCGGCTTCATCGGTATTACAGATATAACATTTGTTAACGCTGAGAATCTCGCTATGCATGGCGAAACCCGTGCCCAGTCTCTAGCTAATGCTCACGCTGCACTTGACAAAATGGTGGTTAATTGGTCCGAGACTAATTTGTCCTTGTTGCCAGCATGAATATCTTCTGTTAATTACTCAGACTGGTTTTAGCATACGGTGTAAGGATAGGGCTGGATCTGGAGTTTGCCTATCGGATTGTCATTGGTCAGCATAGCGGAGACAGACATTTGCGGCTTGTCAAAGCTAGGAGACACACGCTTTCAGATTGCTCTACCCATCCGCCCGTTCCAAAAAATGAACAAATCTAAAAGTGAGGTCGCGCTTGCTTGAGTATAGCGACCATGCGATTCAATGAGGTACGTCTTTTAAAGTGCAAAGCAAGAGCGCTCTTATATCGGATGTACTTTATGCTAATGGTAAACCGTTATAGAGTGCATAAAGGAGAATGAATGACTATGAAGTGCACACATATTAATCAGCTAGAAGCAGCCAAACCCAGGGCGGATGCCTGTGAGGAATGTTTGGCAAGTGGAGACACTTGGGTGCATCTACGTAGCTGCCTAATTTGCGGACACGTTGGTTGCTGCGACTCTTCCAAGAACAAGCACGCCACCAAGCACTTCCACACCACCGGTCATCCCCTTGTAAAGTCCTTAGAGCCTGGTGAGAACTGGGGCTGGTGTTACACCGACAAAACTTTTATCTATTTATCATAGAGCATTGATACATTAGTTACGTACTAAGGGAAAAACCGGTTTCTATGCCTGAAAATGCTGAATTTAGAGTTAACTCCACTTAAAGAAACTGGGTTTTTAAGATTACTGTATCGGCTCTCTAAGCTATTAAGTTATATCTAAAAAAATCCGAGGCATTACAAGTGAAAACCTGGTTGCAACCTCCTCGCTTACGCATTAGTGCAGAAAGCGAAGAAGAAAACGGCCACGCTACTTGGCTAGAACTTTTTTATGACTTGGTGTTTATGGTAGCGGTCTCACAAGTCGCCCACAACCTTAGCGAAGATATTTCCCTATCAGGATTTTTCGGCTTTGTATTTCTGTTTATGCCAATTTGGTGGGCCTGGATTGATACCACATTTTATGCCAACCGATTTGATATTGATGACATAGGTCATCGCTTGCTAACTGCTTTACAAATGATAGCGATCGCTGCCTTAGCAGTGAACATACACCATGGCTTAGGCGAAAGTTCAGCTGGCTTCGCCCTTTCCTATGCTACTGGGCGGGCAGTGCTGGTCATTGAATATCTGCGTGCTGCAAGGCACATTCCTCTAGCTCGTCCACTGGCAACTCGTTATGCACAGGGTTTTGCGATCGCTGCCGCCCTCTGGCTGGTATCAATATTTGTACCCACTCCATTACGTTTCAGTTTTTGGGCATTGGGGTTAATCGTGGATTTCGCTACACCGCTCACTGCAAAATACTTGCAATTAGGGCTAACGCACCACCTCGAACACTTGCCAGAGCGTTTTGGGCTATTTACCATCATTGTCTTGGGCGAGGCGATCGTAGCGGTGGTCAATGGTCTGTCCAATCAGACATGGGATGGTACGAGCGCGATCGCCGCAGTATTTGGCTTTAGCATCGCTTTTAGCTTATGGTGGATCTACTTCGAGAACATTGGTAGCTCAGCTCTGCGGTCTGTCGGTACAACTGGTAAAACCGGAGTTTATCAAATCTGGCTTTACGGGCATATACCGCTGGTTATTGGACTTGCTGCTACTGGAGTTGGAGTGGAGCACATTATATCAAGCCAGCCTAGTGTAGCGCTGCCCCCTGCCGAACGCGTGCTTCTCTGTGGTGCAGTAGCACTGTGCTTGCTGGCTTTATCCCTTTTGCATCGTACTGGAGTGATACGCTACTGCAAAGTCCGTTCCAGGTTCCGCCTTCGCTCTGCGGTTGTCCTTCTTGTACTTGCTATAGTTGGCAAAGGTTTGTTGCCGATTGTGGTAATCGGGCTTGTAGCTATAGTCTGTGCTGTCCAAGTCGTTCAAGATTTGTATCAAAGCCGTCTCTTCGTTATTTAACCCACCTTCCGCACCCTAACCGTCACACATCAACAAAAGGCTGACAAAAGTAGTACTTCTGAACTAAAGTAGAGTTAAGAGAAAGAAAAGTTAATGAGAATAGATAGCATTAGATTGGGGATGTGACGAGAAAGTGAAGTTTTATAATGAGGGCAGAAGAAAGAGAAAACTT
>JAAUSC010000368.1 GCA_012031965.1 Scytonema sp. RU_4_4 | reverse complement strand
TAATTGCAATCCAGCAAGAACTCGAACGCATTAACGAACGGCTGAGAAAGATTTTTCCGCAAACCCATCCTCAATTTGATAGCGTGTTTGAAAACCTTGGCGCGGCTGGATATTATATTCGAGAAGCTGGTTATCGCCTAGAATCAGCACTTCTTACCGTGCAAGGTGATGGGGAAGATGAAGTTGAATGAAGAGTATTGCCAGTCATGCGATGCGGAAGCCGCCGCTTCCGAGCGTACGCTTTCTATTTGACTATCATTTTAGAAAAATGAGATGCTCCTAAAACAAGTCGAGTTAAAAAGCCATGTCCATATTACAGGAAGTAATTGCTTGTCCTGTTTGCCGCAAACCAAAAGCCGAAGTCCCGCAGCGGTGTGATGCGTGCATTGATTACTTCAAAAATGAGTTAGCAAAAATACCTTCCTTGATGGATTTGACTCCCGAAGCTGTACTTGGTACAGTTGAAGAAAACAAGGATAATACAAAACCTCTACGCACAGAGTTATTCCGATTTCCTATTATCCCTTTTTTATACGAACATATCTTCCCTCCAATTTGGGCACTTGGACTGCGTAACTTAGGGGGTATTGATACTGAATTTGGGCTAGTGACAGACTTCTTCGGTCAAAACCCAGGGATTGTGGCAGATGTCAGTTGCGGTACAGGTATTATGGCACGACGCTTGGCGCTATCTGGGAAGTGCAAGCATATCATTGCTTTGGATTATTCAGAGTCAATGCTGGCACAGTTGCAGCAAGAAATGAAACTAGATGGTATATCGCTGTCTCAGATAACGATTATCCGTGCTGATGTGGAAGCCCTGCCTTTAGTATCAAATTCTATTGATGCCATATATGCTGGAGCTGCAATGCACTGTTGGAAGGATGCTGTTGAAGGAATTCGCAACATTTACCGAGTGTTGCTTCCAGGTGGTAAGCTGTTTGCAACTACTTTTCTCAAACCATTTCCCAGCATTGTGTTTCGGTTTTTCTCGCTCCAAGAACTTCAGGATATCATGCTTGCAGCAGGTTTCAAAAAGGACAATGTGCAGCTTGAAGCTCGTGGTTTGTATGCAACCATCTGGTGTATCAAATAGAGGTAAAATCTACTACTTGACAATATGTCAGAAGCTTAAATACTCAAATATTAAGTAACACGATTGCTCTTTGGACAGCTCCCTTGCGTCGCATTGCCTTCAAAGAAAATCCCAGTAGGGAGCTAAATTAATGGAATGAGTCTAACTGACCGTGAACTAACTCTCGACACCAGACACGTTGCTAAACACCTCCCAGACACTCTCCAAATGCAAAAGCTACTTGAAAAAGAAGGAAGCGCTCATGTGTTTAATGATGAAGCCACAATGTCTATGATTACTCAAGCAATCATAGAAAAAGGAGAGTTTGTGGGGTTCATTCGTGGACATGAACGTTATGGGTTGTACTTTGACGAGCCGATTGGTTATCGTGTCAGTATGGACGGCAGCAGAATTCCACTTTATTACGCTGAAATAAAAGTAAAGGGAAACAAATACCATGTCATCCCCCGTACCAAACCTAGCCGATAACTGGCAATTTACAGAGGTATGGGTAGACCCCACTGCCTCACCTCCCTACGTTCTGATTTTACTGAGTGACAGTTCCGGTAAGAGCTGTATTTACGACCCAAATCAGAATTATCAGTTGGTGTTTTCTAGTGACACCTATGAAGAAGCAAAGTTCTGGTTACTTGAAGATGAGTACGAGCGAGTTCAAGGACGACTACTAGCAGAAGTGCCAGCCTGAAGAAGCATCTTGCTTTATTTTGCCAGTCCCAGCGCAATTACTGCCCCCAACTTGGGGGTTATTTTTGGCTTGTTATCACAAGAATGAACAAGAGCAATAATGCGATAAGCCGTAGGCGGACCCCTGCTGGGTCATCGCTTTTAGCGGGTCCCTTGAAACCATTGCCCTTGGCGGCTCCTGAAGGAGCATCGCCTGAAGGAAACTGATTATAACGACCTAATTATCATGTCAGTTCCCTTATCAGCAATCATCATAGTCGCTGCTGCCGTATTTGCGGTTATTGACAGCGGAAACACGGAAGAGTCAATGACACGCAGTCCGGATGTACCGCGTACCCTAAGTTCTGTGTCTACTACGGAATTCTCGTCAACTCCCATCCTGCAAGTCCCGCAATAGTGCTGTGTTGTATCGGCTGTTTCTCTGATGTAACTCTCCAAATCTGCGCCCGGTTCTGGAGCAATTTGCTTTTCCCTCCACTGGCTCAAGCCGAGTTGATTGCCAATGTCAATGCCTAACTGAAGTGCTGTTTTACACATTTGGAGGTCTCCTGGTGTCTTCAGGTATCCAGGATCAATCACAGGAGCGTCATCAGGAGCGCTTGAGCGCAGGGTAACAATCCCCATACTCTTCAGGTGCATGATGTTTGGCCACAACCAAAAAGAACGTTTTAAACCTGGGAAACCTTTGAGTGTTCCAACACCTACTGAGGATTCTATATCAATAACTGAACTACTATTTTCTGTAGAATCGAAGATGACGGCTGGGGCTAGACCATAAGAATAGAATGGCACCTCTTTGTTTTGGGGAATAGAAAATCCGACACTGACAAAAAGGTCATCGTGTAAATTTTGACCGACTTCCGGAACATGCGCAACTACAGGAATACCAAATTTTGCTAATTCGTTTTCGTCACCGATACCTGAGAGCATCAAGATTTTTGGACTTGCGAGCGCACCAGCACTCAGAATAATTTCATTCTGTATGTATGCAAGCTGTTGTTGACCGTCTTTGACATATTCAACACCAATCGCTTTAGTACCCTCGAATATAATTCTGGTTACAAAAGCCTGAGGATGCACGGTTACATTCTGATATCGTTCTGGCTGGAAAGTGCTGTATGTGGTTTCTCGAATCAGGTCGGATGAAGATGAATTCGTGACGTTAAATTGAAATAGAGCGTATCCATATTGACTCTCGCTGGTATTGTAGTTGGGATTATTAGGCAAGCCATATTGCTTTGCAGCAGCAAACAAATCGTTGATGAATTCATCACCTTCCCCTATCAACACTTTCATAGTCTGCTCTACTTTCTGAAAGTGTGGCAAAACATCATTCCATGACCAACCAGGTGCCACCTTGCCCCACGCATCAAAGTCAGATATGCTACCCCGCACATAGACCATACCATTATGTAGCGCACACCCACCTAAAACTTTTGCTTGCGCTAGCTTAATGACACGATTATTTAAATTGGGTTGGGGAACTGACTGATAACCCCACTCAATTTCTGGACATTTCTGTAAAACTTCAAACCAGTCGCTTGGTGTCCACATCTGTGTGTTGTCTGGAGTTCCTCCAGCTTCAATCAGGAGAATACTCATACCTGAATCATAAGCAGCAAGCTTTGAAGCAACTATACTCCCAGCCGAACCCGCACCAATAACGATATAGTCATAATAGAAGCTTTCTACCATGCGTGCAACTCAATTCCTCGCTAAATGATAACAGTCACGGGAAATGATACCAAAATTCTCCAAACTAAGGTTGTGTTGCAAAAACTTGCTCCCGTTTCAGGAGGCACTGCGTTGCTGCGCCAGTGCTGCAGGAGGGTTTCCAACGCCAGATGCTCTACTTGGGGTCTCCCCAAGACCGCACTGACTCCTCCGTAGGCATCTGGCGTTGGGGTTCCCTCGATGGTGCAAAGTGCCGTTCCATTTTAATGGACTTCGCCTATAAGCCTGGGACTTAAATCCCAGGCGGACGAGAACGAAGTCAAATAATATGTTTAGACTATTGACATTTGTTTTACCAGGTAAGTACTA
>JAAUSC010000149.1 GCA_012031965.1 Scytonema sp. RU_4_4 | reverse complement strand
CCACCCCCAAACACAAATGATATTCACCACACGGGATTTGGGTATAGGTGGCGACTTGGACATTGCCAAAAACTGGAAATGCAACCCCTGACGGAAGAACAGATGCAGCAATTTATCCGCGCTTATCTCTCGGAACAGGGAGAGGAGATGTTGAGACAGTTGGGAGATAGGTTGCGGGAGTTTGGGGAAACGCCACTATTATTATGGATGCTGTGTTCACTGTTTCATAGCAAAGGTGAGGTTCCCGCAAGTCTCGGCTTGGTGTTTCGCCAGTTTACCCAAAGCTATGAGCGCAAACTTCAGCAAGATATCCCAGTCACAGATGAGTCGCGGCGTTGGTGGTGCTTGCTCTTGCGACATCTGGCTTTTAAAATGACTGATGGGGATAGTAAGACAGAATTGAAAGTTGCTATTCCTAGATCAGAAGCAGAAGAGATTTTTACCCAGTTTTTGCAGGATGAGAAATTTGATAGACCACGCGATCGTGCTTTAGCATGGCTGCAAGATTTACTCAATCATCACCTGATTCAACTTGGTGCAGACAATAAGATTGAATTTCGCCACCAACTGATTCAAGAATACTACACCGCAGAATGTCTGCTAACACGGTTAAACAACTTGAGCGATGACAGCCTGAAACGAGAGTATCTCAATTATCTCAAATGGACAGAACCCCTAGCACTGATGATGGAGTTGCTGGATCATGAAGCGCAGGCGGTGCGAGTGGTGAAGTTAGCCTTAGAGGTAGATTGGCAATTGGGAGCTAGGTTAGCAGGGACAGTTAAACCAGAATGGCAGGAAAGAACAGTTGGTTTAATAGTTGATTTCAAACTTCCTCAGTCACTTGAAATTAGACTTTTTAAAATCAGCAAATCTGAAAAAGCAATTCCTTTTCTCAAGCAAGCGATAGAACATGAAAACTCTTATGTACGTTATAGAGCGACAGATGCCTTAGGAGAAATCCAATCAGAAGCAGTCATTCCACTGTTAATTAAACAACTAGAAGATGAAGAATCTTATGTGCGTTCAAGTGCAGCATATGCCTTAGGAAAGATCCAATCAGAAGCAGCGATTCCACTGTTAATTAAACAACTAGAAGATGAAAACCATGAGGTGCATTATAGTGCGGCATATGCCTTAGAAAAATCCAATCAGAAGCAGCGATTCCACTGTTAATTAAACAACTAGAAGATGAAAACCCTGATGTGCGTTCTAGAGCGGCAGATACTTTAGGAGAAATCCAATCAGAAACGGCAGTTCCACTGTTAATTAAACTTCTAGAAGATGAAGACTCTTATGTGCGTTCTAGAGCGGCAGATACTTTAGGAAAAATCCAATCAGAAACGGCAGTTCCACTGTTAATTAAACTCCTAGAAGATGAAGACTCTTATGTGCGTTCAAGTGCAGCATATGCCTTAGGAGAAATCCAATCAGAAGCAGCGATTCCACACTTAATTCAACAACTAGAAGATGAAAACCCTAATGTGCGTTCTAGAGCAGCAGATGCTTTAGGAAAAATCAAATCAGAAACAGCTGTTCCAAACTTAATTAAACTCCTAGAAGATGAAGATTATTCTGTGTTTTATAGAGCAGCAGATGCCTTAGGAAAAATCCAATCAGAAACAGCTGTTCCATTGTTAATTAAACTCTTAGAAAATGAAGATTCTAGTATGCGTTCTAGAGCAGCAGATGCCTTAAGACAAATCAAATCAGAAAAGGTGGTTCCACTGTTAATTAAACAACTAGAAGATGAAGACTCTTATGTGCGTTCAAGTGCAGCATATGCCTTAGGAGAAATCAAATCAGAAACGGCAGTTCCACTGTTAATTAAACTCTTAGAAGATGAAAATTACTCTGTGCGTTATGGAGCGGCAGATGCCTTAGGAAAAATCAAATCAGAAGCAGCGGTTCCAAACTTAATTAAACTTCTAGAAGATGAAGACTCTTCTGTGCGTTCTCGTGCGGTAGATGCTTTAGGAAAAATCAAATCAGAAGCAGTCATTCCACTGTTAGAACATGAAGACGATTCTGTGCGTTCTCGTGCGACAAGTATTATATTAAGTCAAATTGGAGAACCTCAAATCCTACCCGATGTTAAGAAATTTTTATTAAAATTGCAAGATTTAGATTTATTAGATTTATTAGATACTATCTCTTCAATTCAAGAATGCTTTCAATACTACGATCCAACCCTCATACAATCAGAAGCAACAATAAACGCTCCCGAAAATAAGAACAATTTCATGGAACAAAAACGTTTTTATGAGTTGTTGTGGCATCACCTAATGATGTGAAGCCTGAGAGAGATATTCTACCCAATATAATAGAAGAATTAAATCGTGGTATTGCCGCAGACAAGCGTTTAATCCTAGAACTCTCCCGGTGGGAGACACTTACCCAGGATTTCATCCAGAGGGACCACAAGGTTTAATAGATCCTATATTAGATATTAAAAATTGCGACATCCTGATAGGAATTTTTTGGAAGCGATTTGGAACACCAACAAAAGATGGTCAATCTGGTACAGAACATGAATTCCAATGTGCTTATGATTCTTGGAAAGAGAATGGTCGTCCTCAGATTATGTTCTACTTTTGTGAGAAAGCTTATACACCTCAATCAGAAGAAGAAGCACAGCAGTGGGGAAAAGTTCTTGGATTCAAGAAGAGATTTCCTCAAGAAGGCTTATCTTGGAACTACAAAAACAAGAGTGAGTTTGAAAAGCTCGTTCGTAATCATTTAACACAACTGATTCGACAAAATTGGAGCGATGGTAATAAATTATAGACCAATACGCTTGGTGATAAGACTAAAATCGTTATCAAGACGGCAATGTAGAGCACGTAAATGCTACGTCTCTACACATCACCAAATCTTACCAAAAAACCTTAACAGCAACCGTATTGGATTATAACCACCCGTCACTACAATTAAATAAGTAGGGAGCATCCCAAATGTGTAAGTTATATCAAACCCAGGTTATGAATTGTAAACACGTTTTTGCAAAATTGGGATGCTCCCAATAAGTACAGTACAAATTTAGCTAGTTACTCTATGACTCTTCAAGAACTAGAAAATCAAGTCCTAGCACTACCCCCAAGGAAAAAAGCAGAAATTATCCAAAGTCTAACTCAAACCATCAACATTGGAGCTAAAGGTATTACTAAAACACCAGGTGTTTGCGGCGGAGAAGCTTGTATAGCAGGAACACGAATTGCTGTTTGGCTATTAGTTGAAGCGCATCGTCTTGGAATTACCGAAGCACAACTTTTACAAGATTATTCTCATATTAGCGCAGCCGATTTAGTTAACGCTTGGATATATGCAGATGCTTATCCTGAAGAAATTGAAGCTGCTATCCGCGCCAATGAGGTTGCTTAAATATAGCGGTTCTCGTTTGCATGCGGTACATTTTTCAACCTCACCCCCAACCCCTCTCCTTAGCAAGGAGAGGGGAGCGTTTGCGTCAGCAAATGCGGGGTGAGGTGACGACTGTATTGCACCGAAGTGAGAACCGCTATAATGGCGCGTTTATATGCTGATGAGCAGTTCCCACGGAAAGTGAGTGAACTGCTGCGAACAATGGGACATAATGTTTTAACAGTACAGAAAGCTGGAAACGCAAACCTAGGAATTCCTGATGACAAGGTGTTAGCCTTTGCAATCTGCGACAATCGGGAGCATCCCAATTTTGCAAAAAAACGGTAGTGGGAGCATCTTGCTCCCTAATTTATAACCGAAGCGGGCTAGAAGCCCACACTACAAAATCAAATAAATTTACACATTTAGGATGCTCCCCGACAATCGGGCTGTTATTACCCTCAATCGCCAAGATTTTATCCGATTGCATAGAAGTTTACCAAACCATATAAGTATTATTGTTTGCACTAATGATACTGATAGATATCGAATGGCAACTCGGATTAACGAAGCAATAACTGCATCAGAACCATTGCAAGGAAAACTAATTCGTGTTGTACGTCCAGTCACTTAAAAAAGGTAATGCAACTTGGTATCAGACTACCTCATTAAGTGAAAGTTTAGGTATTTGATTGTAAACTTCTGCATTCTCTTCCAGAGCTTGACGCAAATCATATTGCGTTTGTAAATTTAACCAAAACTGAGCGCTGTTACCAAAATAGCGAGATAAACGCAAAGCAGTATCTGCTGTAATACTGCGTTTTCCAGATAAAATTTCACTAATTCGTGTCTGAACTACACCGATATCTTTGCTCAAGCGATAAGGGGTGATATTGAGTGGCTCTAAAAATTCTAGTTGCAGGATTTCGCCAGGGTGAATATTTGGCAGACGGTTGTTGTTCATAATTATTTCCATACTCAGTGGTAATCTACTATTTCAACTTCCGAAGTATTGTTTTCATCCGTCCAAACAAAGCAGATTCGCCATTGATCGTTAATACGAATACTGTACTGTCCTTTCCTGTCGCCAACTAGCTTTTCTAAACGATTACCAGGTGGAAGGCGCAAATCGTTAATTGATGTTGCAGCCTCAAGGATAAGCAGTTTTCGTAAAGCAGTTTTTTGGATATTGGGCGGATACTGAGAAGATGTAAAGCCGTCAAAGATAAGCTTTGTCTCTTCAGATTTAAAACTAACAATCACAATACTATCGCTTTGCGTTACTATCGTAAAACGTTAGTATACACTTCAAGTCATATAAGTCGCTATATAGCAATAAGTAACGTCCCAGCATGACAGCGTTAAAATAAACCCATAAATACCTGACGCCATACAAGCCATGTCCCTCGCCAAAGAATTAGATTTTCCTCAAGACATCCCAGAAGATGTTATCCTTCCCCCATGTGATTTATACAGCGACGAACCTCCCTTGGAAACTGAACTACATTTACGGCAAATAATCCTACTTTTCAAATGCTTGGAATGGTTGTGGCGAGATAGGACTGATTTTTACGCTGCTGGCAATCTTACTATTTATTACAGTCTCAGCAAAAGCAAATCAGAAGACTTCCGGGGACCAGATTTTTTCGTCGTACTAGACACAGAACGCAAAACTCGTAAAAGTTGGGTAGTCTGGGAAGAAGATGGTAAATATCCTAATGTTATTCTAGAAATTCTTTCGGAATCAACTGCTAATACTGACAAAGAACTTAAGAAAAAACTTTATCAAAATACCTTCCGCACTCCCGATTATTTTTGGTTCGATCCATACACATTAGAATTCGCTGGATTCCATTTAGTAGATGGTAAGTATGAACCTTTAGAAACAAATCATCAAGGGCATTTGTGGAGTCAGCAACTAGATTTATATGTGGGAATTCATGAAGGTTTATTGCGATTTTTTACACCAGAAGGACAGTTAGTTCCAACACCAGAAGAAGAGGCTGAGTCTGAACGTCAACAAAAAGAATTAGCAGAACAAGAAGCTGAATCGCAACGTCAGCAAAAAGAATTAGCACTCAGTAAAGCTGAAAGATTAGCTGCGAAATTGCGAGAACTAAATATTGATCCTGATACAATTTAGAGCATTATCAGTTATCAGTTATCAATTATCAGTTATCAGTTATCAGTTATCAGTTAAGCTCATGCACCTTTCAAGCATAATCTTAGCAGGCGGAAAAAGTTCTCGTATGGGACGGGATAAAGCATTGATTCCTATTCAAGGCGTACCCCTGTTGCAATTGGTTTGTCGAATTGCTCAAAGTTGTGCTGATACAGTTTGCGTAGTCACACCCTGGCAAGAACGCTATCAACATTTGTTACCATCTACAGTTCAGTTTATCAAAGAAGTGCCTTTGTCTAGTGAAACTGGCAATCAATCGTTACCCCACGGACCAATTATTGGATTTGCCCAAGCACTGGAGTCTGTACAAACAGATTGGGTGTTGCTGCTGGCTTGCGATTTACCTAAGTTGCGCGTTGAGGTGTTGCAAGAATGGGCAGCTGCATTGGATAGTGTGGAGGATAAAGCTATAGCTGCTCTGGTTCACCATAAAAAAGGATGGGAACCACTGTGCGGTTTTTATCGCCGTCGCTGCTTACCAAGTTTGAAGGAGTATATTCACCAAGGGGGACGCTCATTTCAGGAATGGTTGAAGCAACATCCTGTGCAAGCTTTGCCTTTACCAGATCCAGAAATGCTTTTTAACTGTAATACACAAGAGGACTTATTTCGATTCCAATCACGGGATCAGATACAATAAGGGATTACAATTGCAATCTTATGCAATCGTGTATGTAGCTCGGTTACACACTTATATCTCTGTTATTCATAACTTAGTTCCTCTAGCCTATGTTGGCGACGATGAAACACACCTTATCAGTACTTGTCGAAGATGAAGCGGGAGTTCTTTCCCGTATTTCTAGCTTATTTGCCCGTCGCGGCTTCAATATAGAAAGCCTTGCCGTTGGTCCCGCTGAGCAATCAGGTATTTCTCGAATTACAATGGTTGTCCCTGGTGATGACCGTGTGATTGAACAACTCACTAAGCAACTCTACAAACTCATCAATGTTTTAAAGGTGCAAAACATTACAGAAATTCCTTGCGTAGAGCGAGAATTGATGTTGCTCAAGGTGAATGCAACCAGCAGCACCCGTTCAGAGATTGTCGAACTATCTCAGATTTTCCGGGCGAGAGTCGTGGACGTAGCAGAAGACTCTGTGACTTTGGAAGTTGTGGGAGATCCAGGTAAGATGGTGGCAATTGTACAAGTGCTGCAAAAATTTGGTTTGAAAGAAATCGCTCGCACTGGTAAAATTTCTTTAACTCGTGAGTCTGGTGTAAATACTGAATTGCTAAAGTCTTTGGAAGCAAAGGTTTCGTAAAAGCGCACGCATTTGCTGAGCATACCCTAGGACAGCTACTGTTCAAACACAGCTACTGTTCAAACAAAGTAGAAAGCAGAAGGTAGAAGTTGTGCCTTTTCCCTTCTACCTTCTGCTTTCCACATAGCTTGCTTTTCTTTGTTGTTTTACCGACTACTACTGCTCAATTTATCTAGTAGTTCCGTCCAATGAACGCCTGCAAGACTAGGTAAGACAACGTGCGCTGCTCCCACTCGTTCAGTAGGACCAAGTCCTACAGCCCACATCCTAGCCGCCAGAGCTGCTTCAATACCTGCTGCAGCATCTTCGACAACGACACACTGCTCAGGTTCAAGTCCTAGCTGTTTCGCAGCAAAGAGAAATAAGTCTGGTGCTGGTTTGGGTTGCTCCACGCTGTAACCGTCAGCAACCACATCAATGCGATCAGCAATACCCAGTTTCTCAATCACTGTTCGAGCATTTTTGCTTGCAGAGCCAAGGGCTATCTTAATCCCAGCTTGCTTCAACTCATCCAACAACGTAATTGTCCCAGGCAAGAGATCTGCTGGTGTCATTGTTTGGATAAAATCCACATAGTAGCGGTTCTTACGATCCATCATCTCTTGGAGTTGTGTTTCTGAGTACTTTTTATTACCAACTATCTTGAGCAGTGACTCGCGACGAGAGATACCCCGCAGTGTTTCGTTTGCCTCACGATTAAAGGGTAATTTCTCTTCATCTGCCATCTTCTGCCAACCTAAGTAGTGGTATTCTGCTGTATCTGTAAGAACACCATCCAAATCAAAGATAACGCCCCGAATATCGAGACGCGTTAGGTCATCTTGTGCAGGACGCAAGTCAAACTCGTGCCATTCGCCACGCCAATGGAGTTTAAACTTCAGACGCTTCCAACCCGGAGGTAGTTGTGAGGTTGCTGTTGGTTTATGTTCTGCCAGTTGGATACCCCCAAATCCCAGAATGACAGACTGCCAAATACCACCAGCACTAGCACCATGAATTCCTTCGTGAGCATTGCCACGAACATCTTCTATGTCCACCAATGCGGCTTGCATAAAACGTTCGTAAGCTTCTTTTGATTTGCCCAAGTCTGAGGCTAAGATAGCGTGGATTGCGGGTCCAAGAGAAGAACCATAAGTGATATCTGTACGGGGTGCGTAGTAGTCCCAGTTTTTCTCTACTGTTTCTTGAGTGTAGGGAAATTCCTGTGATTGCCGCATTAAATACAGAAGCATCAAGACATCTGGCTGCTTGAGTACCTGGCGCTTATTTGCTCCCTCAATGCCCAAAATAGCTTGCATTGAGCGGTTGCGTGGTTCGTAGTCAGCCAAGTTGATATCTTCTAACTTAAAAAATCCTTCCGACTGCTCAATGAGTTCTGTTGATGGGTCATAGGGAATCCATATATTGTTGATAATGTCTTGCCAACGAGCAATCCGTCCTGCAGTCAGTTGCAATTTTTGTTGAAGTGTGCTTAAGCGATCGGAGTAAGTATGGCGCAGCCAGTCATAGACGAGAAGCGCTTTCTCCAAATGCCATTGCACCATTCGGTTCGTAAAGGCGTTGTTGTCTGCGATCTCGTGGTACTCATCCGCTCCAATCACCCCATGAATTTCATACCGTTCATCCTTGGTGTTATACTCAACGCGACTCCCCCAGAAAACAGCGGTATCAAGAATAATTTCCGCGCCGCAGTCTCGCATCCACTCGTCGTCGTCAGTCGCTTTCCAATAGCACCAGACGGCGTAAGTGATATCAGCACTAATGTGGATTTCGCGATCGCGACACCAAATCCGCACATCTTCTCCGTAAAAATCGTTAGGAGGCAACCAACGTGGTGTCACTTCATCACCAGTATCTGCGCTTTCCCAAGCATACATTGCCCCTTTATACCCGTAATGAGATGCCTTGCGTCTGGCACCATTTAACGTATGATATCGATAAGAGAGCAAGTTACGAGCGAGTTCTGGTTGGGTGTAAATAAAAAAGGGCAAGATGAAGATTTCCGTATCCCAAAATACGTGACCGCGATAGCCAAAACCCGAAAGGGTTTTCGCTGGGACACTCACTTTGTCATCATTCTCTGGGGCAGAGATCAGCAATTGAAAGATATTGTACCGGACAGCAAGTTGAGCTTTGGTATCCCCCTCAATCAAGATATCGCTTTTGTCCCAAGCTTCATCCCATGCTTGTACGTGAGCATCTATCAATGCTTCATAGTCTGGGAGTTGAGCAAGCTTTTCATTAGCTTCTTTGATCGGGTTATCCACATCTCGTGACGTAAAAACGGTCACCAACTTATCTACTGTGACCGTCTGTCCTAAGGAAGCTTGAAATAGAGTCGTCACAGTCGGATAGCCTGGGGGACTCGTGACTTGTACCGGAGCATCAGCTCCTGATACCATCATTCCAGCAGCCATACCCAAGGTAATGCGGGTGTTGCGAGTCTGAAGATGCAACCAGGTTCCTCGGTTAGTCTTGCCCTGGTCTATCAATTCCCAGTGGTTGAAACCTTGATTTTCAGGATAGCCATTAATGCTACCTTGAATTTCAATCAAACCGTCAAAATCTACTGGCGTTAACTGACAGCGCAGCCCTAAGACATGCTCATCCGCCCGACTCGCAAAACGTTCAAAGCAGAAGTCTATTGTCTTCCCGCTTGGGCTACGCCAACGTACTTTACGCCTGAGAAGACCATGACGGAGGTCAAGCTGTCGCTCATAGCTCAATATCTCACCGCGTTCGGTGCGGAAGCGATCGCCATCAACAGTGATCACCAATGGTAACCAGTCGGGACAGTTCGCAAGTTCGGTGTAGACAAGAGGAACATTATCATAAACCCCATGAATGAAGGTCGCTGGCGATGCATGAGTAGAACCTTCCTCAAAACTACCCCGCGTTCCCAGATAACCGTTACCAATAGTGAAAACAGTTTCTCTGTGCTGAGTCTCGTTCGGGTTAAGCTGGGTCTCGATAAGTATCCAATCTGTATAAACAAAGTGGTGGGAATAATCTGTTTTATCCATGACAAACCGGGGTTTTTGAGATGAGACTGTTACCTTTGCATGTGTTGTTCCAAAATTTTTTCAGCCCTAGGTTTGTAGAGCAGATGGAATAAAGTTTCCACGTAGCGAGCTTTGGCTTCGCCAATTTCCTGGTTAATAAAGTTCCAAAAGCTATAGATTTTAGCTAGCAATAACAACTGTTTGGTATGTAACTGCCAGTTGTATTTGTTACGAATGCGCTGAATCACCAACTCCGATATCTTATACCAGTGTTCTAGATAAGAATTACACTGATCAATAAAGTTTAATATCGTCTTGGCTGTTCCTTCTAGGTCTGTTGGATTGAGATGAAAACCATTTTCTCCATCTTCGATGATTTCTAGGGAACCGCCAAATTGAGTGGCAAAAGTTGGCAATCCGGAACTCATAGCTTCGAGAATGCTTCGTCCAAAGGCTTCAAAGCGGGCAAAATGGACGAAAATTCCTTGAAAATCCGCAATAACACGGTATGTCTCTCCAAGGTCAGTAATGGGAAGTTGCATTCCTACCCAACGGACATGACCGTGAAGATTATACTCATTGATAATATTGTGGAGTTTTTCGATTTCTTCTGCTTCTTCTGAATTTATGGCTTGATGGGGATGCAGCTTGTCAGTCACAATGATGAGATTGCAGCTGTGCTGTAATTCCTGACTTTTACCAAAGCATTCTGCCAAACCCGTAAGATTATCAATAGGAGTCAGAGCACCGACAGCAAAAATAGGTCGCTTACTTTGGTTCTC
Source organism: Scytonema sp. RU_4_4 (assembly GCA_012031965.1). Lineage (GTDB taxonomy): Bacteria > Cyanobacteriota > Cyanobacteriia > Cyanobacteriales > Nostocaceae > Brasilonema. The sequence continues at coordinate 7,037 of JAAUSC010000149.1, read as the reverse complement.
TAAATGTCCAAGGATTTGAGGGTCTTCGCGGGTAAAAAGTAGGTCTTGGACTCTTTTGCTAACAGTAATATCTCGGTCTTGTAGCTGGTTATGGGGGAAGAAGATATGTTCGTTGACCCCTGGCGGTATCAGGTTGAACTTGGGACTAAACAGGTCAATCCCATCAACCACATGATACAACTGGGGCATCGTAAAACATTTGTAAGACTCATACTGACCCAGCGTATCAGGTGTACCCACAATTTCTTGGTAGGTTGATGTGATAATAAAGTCTGCTGCGTTCATGCCGATGATGTCGGCAGTGTATTGTGCTGAAAAATGGTATTTGTCCTCTAAATCATGCCAGTACAAGTTGCTGAACAAGTGTTTGGGTTTTTCTAACGAGTGAGCAATGTTGCAATGGGTGACTTTGAGACGACGCGCCAGCAGAAAAGCAACTAAGTTACCATCGCTGTAGTTACCAATGATGAGGTCGGGACCACCCCGAAATTGAGCGAGGAGTTCTCTTTCTGCATCAAGGGCAAATGTTTCTAAATAAGGCCAAATCTCATATTTAGAAATCCAGTTTTGAGTGACATTAGGATTGAACTCAGCAAAAGGAACGCGCAAAATCCAAGCATTTTCTGTTCCCTCAACTTTTTCCAAGCGTAGATTGCAGAGTGTTCCTTCGCAGTTGGGGATCAGGCGAGTCAGAATAATAACTTGGGGTTGGATATCAAGGACGTCTAGTCCAGCAAGTTTAATTTCTTCTTGCAGTTTATTTTCTAAGTGACGCGCTTGCTCTAGAACGTAGATGACTTGACCTGTTGTTTCAGGTCTTCCTAAGACACCTTCTTGGGAAATCCAACCGTGTATGGAAACGAGAACAACACGAAAAACTGTCGGAACACGCGAGACAAAGGCTTCTAAGGTAGCTGGTTCTTGAGTGTCAATCAGTCGGTCGAGGAGTTCTAGGGTTTCAAGCACTCGCGATGCTGTGTTACCCCAACCCGGTTCAAAACCGAGTTCTTGAAAGTCGAAGCGAAATTTTTCGTAGGGTTCGCTGGGAGAAAGTTCGTTGAGGAAATGTAGGGCTTGCTTGACTTGTTTGGCTAACTGTTTACCTGAGTCAATACGAGCATTGATAAGCAAGGGAATACCATTATAGGAATGTCGGTGAAAAACATCAAACAAGACCTCTAACCAGTATTCAGGATCACTCAACACTTGAGCGCATAGGTGACGGTTGAGGAAGCCCAGACCTTGACCAATGTTTCTTGGATCACTAATTCTGGGGTAACCGTGGTAAAATGGACTGAAGTCGATTTCTAGGATTTGGGGTTGAAAGCGGTTGACCACGCGATCGCGCACATCTAATAGTGCCTGTGGCGTCATCTGCTCGAAGTTTGTCATGTTTGCCCCAATCCGCCAAATCTCTTGGCTACCAATTCTTGGTCGCAGAATAAACCAAGTACTTTCCTCCTCTCTAATGATTTCATGTGTATAGTGTATAAGTCTCCCTATAGAGGAAGAATGGAAAAAGTAAGCTGGTTTTTGTGAATTCTGACAGTAGTCGGCAAAAGCTTGTAAAATTTCGTTTCTCAGGAAGTACCTTTTATCTAAAGTACTCAAAGTATTGATTAAATGACGCAGAGCAGCCTTCTCATCACTATTTAAGATAGTTTGAACCAGTTCATTCATGACAAATTCCTGAACATTAACTAGACCAAGACCTCATTTTTCTCCACTAACCCTGACAACAGTTCTGTTCTTGTCTAACGATTCTTAACAGAGAACTACAGAGAATGATTCACCCCCTACGTTAGCGCATATCTTGCTTGAAGGCTCAGCTTCTACAAAAAGGTTTAGGTATTCGTTAAACGCCAAAAATCAGCTATCACTCAGTAATATTTGGGATAGTATGAGGATATTTTGTAATTTATATGACTGTTTGCTGTTATGGTCATCTTGAGTCGATAATCATTAGTCTTTTGTAATGATAAAGACAAACCACTCATGATGTTAGCATTACCTCTACCTTTTGGTTCAGGACAAATGTTAACTTTTTTTGTAAGCAAAACTCATTTCTAAAAAGTGTAGAATAAACGGTTATCAGTTGCTCGATAACTGTTCACTGATGGAAGTTGGTTTTTGAGGTGGAATCAAATGATACAAATATCGTCTCAAGTCTGAGAGCAAATTTTTCGCTGGTTGAAAATGACTGGAGTTGAAGAGTAAAAGCTAGAACCAAAGTGACCAATAATGCGATTCACATCTATAGCAGTTACCATTGGTGTGCTAATGTCTTCCGTCTTCCTAACGAGCGTAGCCCATTTGATCCCGGTAACATCAATACCCCTTTACACCCGATGGACGTACCCTAACTAGCAGCAAGGACAACACTGTGAGGTTCTGGAATTTGCAAACCCCCTGAACGCTTACCTATTGCTGAGAATTTCCCATGCTATTTGAAATTTTTAAAAGTCGTAAGTCTACTAAAATCCCATTCATCAACTGCTCACCAACATGGTGCATAGCTTGGGGAGCAGTTGACGCAAGTTATGAAGGTATAGCTTGGCGAGACGAAAAAGTTGCTGTGATTTTACCGCCTAAAGCTTCTGGATTTTTGACAGAGAAACTAGCAATCAGTTCTGGAGAACAATTTGTTGTTGTTGGTGATGTGTGGTTAACTAACCAAGCACAGTTACTGCAAAAATTGGGAATTGAACCAAATAGCTTTGCGCTAAATCCTCTGCAACTAGTTGCTCATCTTTGGGAACAATGGGGTTTTGAATGTCTCAACCAACTTGTGGGGATATTTGCGCTTGTGGTTTGGGATAGGGAAAAACAGGTGTTGTGGTTGGTACGCGATCGCGTTGGTGCTCGTACTCTCTACTACACAACCAAGCTCCGCCAGGTTGCCTCATTTTAGAGGAACCGTTAACCTGTTCTAGAAGAACTTTTTTAACCTGTTATGATTTTATCCTCGAAGCTCTATTCTATGAAGCTTTATTCTATGCATCTTCATAGAGAATTGGTATTAGCATCAACCTTATCAATAAAAAGATATGTCCATCTCTAAAATAGAAGCAAAGCAACTTCTAGAACGTCTTATTTTTGATGATGCACATCCTCAGGACTGGGTGCAGGATGTGTGGGGATTAAGTCCAATATTGGGAGACAGTGCAGCAAAATTGCTAGACGTTTTTGAAGCGCTGATAGAATGCTGTTCTGAAGAAAAATTGGAAAATTTGCTGCAAACCTTTGCTCAAGAATATTTTGAGTGAGGAGTTGATTCCCATCAAATCAGTAAAAAAACACTCATGATGACTTAGAACGATAAGCAACGCGGAGACTTTGCACCAAAATCACCAAAGATGCGATCGCCATCAATCCACCCCAGAACCAGTAAGGTAAAAACAATTGCTGCTGTATTTGCGCTGTGTCAGAGAGCAAACCTGGACCTGCAGAGGCGCTAAATAAGTAGTCTAGTTGATGGTATGTACTGATACAAGCCTGCACGCCAAGAAATTGAATCGCAAATCCCTGCATCCAACGAGGAGCTTTTAATGCTACACCAAGGATAATCAGACCAAGTAAAGCAATTGCAACTATTCCAAACAGCGAGCGTACCCAGATGAGTGTTGAGAGAAGTAAAAAACCTCCCAAGATCATCAAACTCAGATGTGCTGCTCTAAAACTACGGGAAGCCAAAATTAACACTGCACCAGCGATAGGTGGACCCATTGGTCCTGCTGTAGCAACCAAAGCACGACCGATGGGTCCCAAGTACAACGGAACGGTATGAAAAGCGACACCCGAACCATTGGAAAAAATCTGCAATTGCTGAAACTGTCCTCCCAAAAGAAGTGCCATCAAGCCGTGACCCATTTCATGAAACCAAGTTGCCAGAATAGTGAAGGGGTATAAAATGTAGTCCCCTCCAGGAATTTGCCACAGCACAATAGTGGCGATCGCTGCAGCAAGAAGCCAAGTCAAACCCATCCGGTCAATTGTTCTTGGGGCTTCTGTTGTTAGTAAGGGTTCAAAATTTTTCCCAACATTGCTCATGGGTCACTTTCTAAGGGCGTTATACTCTTGTCTCTTCGATTGTAGACGTATCCATCCGCAGTGTGTATCTGGTGGCATCAGTTATCAGTTATCAGTTATCAGTTATCAGTTATTCACTGTGTACTGTTTACTGTTTACTGTGTACTGTTTTAACCACCAGACACAAATCATTCTAGGAAATTTGAAACAGGAATGTTACCAAATCTCCCTTACCCAAACTGATGCGATCGCCTGGGCGCAAACGATGCCGATTTCCTGGCAATAAGGCTAAGTTATTGACGTAGGTGCCATTAGAACTTCCTACATCTTCGAGATAGTGAGAGTCTCCTTCCATACGAATATCGGCATGAATTCGCGAAACAATTTCCGAATTGGGAAATCCTGAGACATCCACATCTGGAGGAATGCGATCATTGGGTTTGCCGATATGAACAACAGAGAGGTTTTGTGGTAATTCAATTTCCCTGTCTGTTTGAATGTGGATGAGTTTTGCGCTCACCAACTGCAATTGAGTTCTAGAAGAAGGAGATGGTACAACAGGTGGGGGTGGAGCCTGAACTGCTGGGGGTGGAGTTGGTGCTGGGGGCGGTTCTGGTGCTGGTGCTGGGGGCGGAGTTGGTGTTGCGGATAGTTCTGGTACTGGGGGTGGTTCTGGTGTTGGGGGTGGAGTCACGACAGTTAGTGGCGGAGGACTGCTTTGTGTTATGTCTACTGACAGGTCAGGAACCGCAACTGCTGTTGGTGGTATGGGTGCGGAATTAGAGGGTGTGTAGTTAGCACTACTTACCGATATGGGTTGTGGTTGTACAAGTGGGTCAGGGTTAACCAGAGGCGGTACATCTGTTGGAATATCAGGTGCGACGGTTGCGCTAACAGCAGTGGGATGAGCTGCACGAAGATTATAACCACACTGACCGCAAAAAGCTGCATCTGCCTGCACGGTAGCCCCACAACTGGGACAATTGGTAGTAGCTGGTAATGGGGTGTAGCAAGCTTCACACTGGACAGCGCCGTCTGGATTTGGGTGACTGCAATTAGGGCAGACGATCATGAGTTAAGCCTTTGTTGAAGTTCAATCGTAAAAATAGTACGCTCAAGCAGAGGGGCAACTCTAGCTTCCGATTTTAACAAGTCTGTTTGAAGGTTGAAGTATGAAGTATTATGAAGTGTCAGAAATTTTCATCCTTCATACTTCATCCTTCTTGCTTTATCCTGCGACCTTTTTTAGATCACTTCCTGCTGCTGCATCTAGCAGCCACCAAAGTTCTCCTTGAGGTTGAATTAAGCGGGATGGGTAAGTCAATTCATCAGCCATTGGTGCAAAGACTTGAGCCAGAGCTGGTTTTTTATTCGCACCAGCTACGACAAACATAACGCAGCGGGCAGAATTAATGAATGGGTATGTAAAAGTGATGCGGGGATTTCCGTCTTTGTTCCCTACCGTAATCAGCTTATCTGTGACTTTTAAAGCTTCGGTATGGGGAAACAAAGATGCAGTGTGAGCATCATCTCCCATTCCTAATAAATTCACATCCAAAGCAGGAAACTCTCCGGGTGAAGAGTGAAAGAATTCTTGCAAATGTCTTTCGTACTGAGCTGCTCCTACTGCGGGGTCAGCGTCATCTGTGGGTATCGGGTGGATGTTATCTGCTGGGATCTCAACGCGATCTAACCAAGCACGACGCACCATCAGTTGATTGCTATCTGGATGGTCGGGTGGAACGTAACGCTCATCTCCCCAAAACACGTGAATTTTGTCCCAAGGCAGTTTTTGGGTGGAGATGGCTTCGTACAACGGTTTGGGTGTGCTACCACCAGACAGGGCAATGGTAAATTGACCATGCTGCTTGATAGCAGTTTCAATTTTGGACAAGATCAATTCTAGCGCTCGCGCAATTAGCGCCTCTTGATCTGGAAGAACTTCAACTTTTTTGCTCATCGCTTTATCATCACACTCGCGACTTCCAGCAATACAATAGCGAAATTATGACAATTTACCTTTTTACTTTTTGAAACTTTTAACATCATTGCTCTGAATTCAACAGAACCTAGCTGAGTACTTATATCAATTCTCGCCAAATCGTAACAAAAATATTTATTAACATCACAAAAAAGTAGGGTGGGCATTACCGATGCCCACCCCTTTACGCAAAGAAACCCGGTTTCTACCAAAAATTGTCTGTTTCGCAACCAAACGAACGAAGAAACCGGGTTTCAAGGGAGGTGGTGCGTAAGTCCTATTTCGGTCAATTGAAAAGCGCTATAAGTGCAATTGACTCAGCATCTACTATTGAGCACTTTCTTAACCCTGATACAGTTCATTCCAGTCTGGAATGGCTTCTTGTTGGGCAATTAACAATTGTTGAATTCCTTTTTCTGCAAAATCCAGTAGATGATTGAGTTGGGTACGGCTGAAACTACCCTCTTCAGCAGTTCCTTGAACTTCAATGATCCCCAACTGCCGATTCATCACGACATTAAAATCTACATCAGCTCTGACATCTTCAATGTAGTTTAGATCCAAAAAGGGCTCACCTTGCAACAATCCTACAGAAACCGCTGCTACCTGTCCAATAATGGGCGATCGCTCTAACACTCCCTGCTGCAACAATTTAGAAATGGCATGAGCTAACGCCACAAACCCGCCTGTAATCGCTGTCGTCCGGGTTCCAGCGTCCGCTTGCAAGACATCCGCATCCACAGTCAGCGTGTATTCTCCTATTGCACCTAAATCCAGTGCTGCTCTCAAACTACGTCCAATCAAACGTTGGATTTCTTGAGTTCGTCCAGACAACTTCATAAATTCTCGTTCTTGCCGTTGCGGCGTGGCTGTTGGTAACATTCGATATTCAGCAGTTAGCCAACCTTTGCCAGTTCCTTCTAAAAACTTAGGGACTCCTGGTGTTATACTAACGCTACAAAGTACTTGAGTTTCACCACATTTGTGAGAACGGCACCAGGCGCAAAGCGGGTAAAACCTTGCTGAA
>JAAUSC010000148.1 GCA_012031965.1 Scytonema sp. RU_4_4 | reverse complement strand
AACCATGACGACGAGCAATAGTTGCCCAGAGTAGGGATGAGGAGGCAGTGCGCGAGGGTTCCCCCCGTTGTAGCACCTGCTGTGGGGATGAGGAAGATAAGGAAGAGAGATTTTCGTTTCTGTGTTGAAATTGCTGAGCGAATTGTTTCCAGGTATCAGGCAGGCTAGATATATCTAAAGCCGAATACAAACGGCTTAAAATTTCTTCTTCTGCCTGAGAAATCAGATAACATTCGTAGGGATTTGCAGGGTGCCTGAACAGTTCGTGTGTGAGTTGCGCCCGTGCAGAGCGAATAACTTCAGCTTGGATTGGCTGGGCAAGCATAAGTTGCTCCCAGTCATCTGTTTCTAAGTTCACTGTGAGTTCAGAACGTATCCAATCTTCCAAATCGTCAACTCCATCAATAATTGTGGGGATACCACTCGGAAAATTCTCACAAGAAGTTAGCTGTGCTTTTAACCAAGCTGCAGGAGAGATTAGGAACAGTCCTTGGAATTCATGACCAATCGGCCAAGCGTCACCTGTTCTGATTGCTTTATTTACTTGCAGCCACTGTTGTAGGCGGGGTATTTCTACTTTGATAAGTCGTTGCTGTATAGCTGGGGGGGCAACAATAATCACAGGACCATGCCACATCAATGCCGATGCCACAAAGCTGGTACGATACCGTCCCTGATAGCCGCAAGCTGCCCCGACTTGAATGAGGGCGCTACGTCCTAGGCGCAAGGCGCGAGCCACCAACCGTGCCATTGTCAAATGATGTGGCCACGAAGGGAAACCCCCCTGCGATCGCAGGAAGTTATGTAGTGACAAATGAACTTCTGCTTCAATCACACGCTTTTAGTTCCATACAAAGTGATTTTTTACTTGCTTTTATCCCTATTACTATTATGTTGTCAGTTTCAGGAGTGAGTTGTTATGTATTAGTTATTGGTTGTTATATTAACTACTAATTACTAACCCTAACTAGGACACGATGATGGAAAGAAAGCTACCATTCAAGGAGAAGCAAAAAGCTTGTGATGTAAGCTTTTTGAATTTTAAATTTTGAATTCCGCAAAGTGATACTAGTATCTAAATATCCACAAATTATGCCAACTTACACAGGAATCTCCAGCGAAGCCTTCAGGCATCCTCTTGATCGCCAAGCAGAACAAGCCTTACGCAATTTACCAGGATTTGATTTTATTGCGCGTAAATTTGTGGAATTTTTCGTAGAACGCCCCCAGTTAGTCTATTTAATGGGCAACACCATCCAAGTCGGGCCACGCCAATATTCCACTATTTACCAAATGTTTCGCGAATGTGTGCGGGATTTGGATATTTACCCAGAACCTGCACTATTTGTTGAGCAAAATCCCCTAGCAAACAGCTATGCGCTGGGGCAAGACCATCCTTATATAGTCATAAATACAGGGATATTGGACTTGCTCAGCGAAGCCGAAATTAGGGCGGTGCTAGCTCATGAGCTGGGGCACATTAAATGTGGTCATACTATTCTAATTCAAATGGCGATGTGGGCGATGAGTGCGGCTTCTGCCATAGGGGAGTTGACCTTAGGTATAGGTAATTTTGTCACTCAAGGTTTAATTTACGCCTTTTATGAATGGCGGCGTAAAGCCGAGTTATCAGCGGATCGTGCTGCGTTGTTAGTGATGGATGATTTGAACTGTGTCATGACTTCTATGATGAAAGTCTCTGGAGGCAGTATCAATTATGCTAACGAATGTAGTTTACAAGAGTTTATCCGTCAGTCAGAAGACTACCAAGCACTTGATGCAGATGGACTCAATCAAATATACAAATTCTTGATTTACAACGGTGCTCGTGGTACGATGCTCAGCCATCCTTTCGCTGTAGAACGTATCCACTACTTGCGTCAGTGGGCAGAATCAGAAGAATATCAGCAAATTAAGCGAGGAAATTATCAGCGAGCAACGGCTGCGGGTGCAGTTAATGTAGAAGCACAGACCGCCCAAAATGAAGAAGTTGAAGCTTTGCGCCAACAACTTGAAGAATTACAAAAAGAAATTGATCGCATGAAAAAGTCTGAGTAGCAGCGTATTACTTTTTACAAAAAATCTGACAAAAAGTCTGCGCAGGAGCTGCCTATAAGCTTTGCTAACAGCTTTGCCGTACCGGAGTCATACCCGAGACAAGAAAGAAATAGGAATCTTTTGACACAGTAGAGGCAGTTACCGAATTGCCCTCTATATTTTTTTCATATTTTTAAAATAAAATAATTATCTTTTAGCAAAGCATAAGTTAAGAAAAAATAGTCATGAAAAATCAGACAAATGAGAAGCCTATTCCACAATAAAAACTAATAGACTTGTAGAAAGCTACAAAAGCTCTCCAGTCTTTTATCCAATGTTTGATAAATTTATATTGACTTAGTAAATCCATAATCATTTACAACGTAATCATTTTTTAAGACTCCTATTCAAAAAGAATTGTCTTCATAAAAAAAATATAACAATTTTGTTGAGTCTTAAAAATTTTCTTTTCTGTGTACAAGGCGACACAAAAAAATTAGATAAAATTATATAAAAATTCTCTAATTTGGCTCGAAAAATTACTATTAAAATAGCTGAATCAGCATCTGCTTTTCGGTAGATATATATATAGTTTTTTTAAATCAAAAAACTATATATTGACAGTTAATAATAACTCTCAATTTTGAAAATAGTTATTATACTAGAGGTGTCTTTTGTATATTTATGGTAGTTAAAAACATGATGATTGAAGACTTAGAATTTTGTCATTTAATAGAACTTGAAAACAATATCATTATAGGAGGTACATGGACTAGTACCAGTACTATAACATACGCATCTAAAGGGTCTGGTTATGCACAGGCTAACGCTACTGCCTTGGGAGATAAGGTTTCTTCTTATACTAAGACTAACACCAAGGCTTTTAAAGGCTATAATTCTTCGGCTACTCTTTCCTCGGCACAAGCAAATGCTTCGGCTTCAGACAATAATAGTACTTCCTTTTCTTTCAGTAGTAGTATTTCTTCATACTTGTCTTCTGGTGTGTAACTAATCAACAAGACACAGTTGGTTGGTTTCACTGGTATCAGATATCAATCAGTTTTGGCAAAAATTTACTGTATATATTTTCCTCTTGCTCTCTACTAAGAGTAAGGGGGAATATGTCGTCAGTTTTTGAGAAAATCTGACGTGAGTATATACTACATATTTAGAATTAAATATTAATTAAATACTTACTGAACAACAACAATTTTATTTCTGTTATCTGCAGAACCCAATGTATTCTGAGAAGTCAGCAGAACTTCAGCAATTGCTTGGGAAATTGGTAAGCCAGGACAGCGTTCCAGCCAGAAGAACTCTCCAACTGGGTTAACTTCCAGGAATACGTGCCGCCCGTCCGGTGTCAAAATGATGTCAATTGCTCCATAATTTAAGCCGAAGTTTGACATCAGTTGGAGAAGTTTCTTCTCCACGTCTTCTGGCAAGTTGTAAGACTCCCAGGCGTTGAGTAAAGCAAGTCCCTGTCGTCGCCAGTCATATTGAGCTTTTTGATTGCGTTGGGAGTTAACAGCAGCAGTGAAGACACGTTGTCCTACAATTGTTGTCCGCAACTCTAATGCCTTTGGCAGTTTCTCCTGAAATGTCATTGGGCAGAAACGCAGCCCCTCAAGATTTTCTAAATCCTCATCTTTGACTGGATTGGTGAAAACAACTTGTTCTTGTCCTTTATCATCGTAGATGGCGAAAGAAGAAAGCATTTTCACAATTATTCCCTGCTCACACTCCTGAGCAAATTGCTTCACTGCTTCTGGATTGTTTGTTGTTAGGGTGCGTGGGATCTCTAAACCAAGTTCCTGTGCTAGTTGCAGCTGCAGTTGTTTGTTTTCAGCCAGACGAATATTTGGTAGAGGATCGAGGTGGAATCCCTTGACACTGGTTATCATGCCTTGAATAGTGACGCGAGATTCCTGAATGGAGGCTTGTCTGAGTTGTGAGTCCATGATTCTAGGAATTCTTGAGCCAATGGCAACCCGTCGATACCAAACTGCAGAAACCTCACTCAAATCTAGCTTTTGCTCATCAACTGTAAGAATGTTTTGTTGACATCCTTTGCTGTAGTAAATATCTAGCTGAACTTCTGTAGGAAATTGATCTGTGTCAAAACGAAATGCTTTTCCTCCTTGAGCTTTAATTGCGTTCATGACTAGAGGAATGCTCTCGTTGTCTTGGCTGTGAGTAATGATTAAAACAGTCATCATGTTGCTTAACTGTGAAAAAATCACCACTATGGGTGATTAACAAAATAACATCACATGCTAAGTGTATAAAACACCTGAAAGACGTGAGAAAGATATAGGACTTACGCACCATCTGCTAGAAACCCGGTTTCTTCGTTCGTATTTGGTTGCAAAACAGACGATTTTTGGTAGAAACCGGGTTTCTTTGCGTAAGTCCTGAGATAATAGCAAAACTCTACTCTGTTGCAACAGTGTATTCTTCATCACTGTCTGATGGATACTTTTGCGTAACAGCGTATTCATCATTATCTGATGGATACTTTTGAGTGAATGCTCCACCAGATCCATCCTCACAGTCTGATGGATACTTTTTAGTAAATGTTCCACCAGATCCATTCTCATTATCTGATGGATACTTTAATGTTACATATCTGATGCCTCCCTTGACCTCTTGCATTTCCTCCTCAGACAAGTCCTCACAGAATTGTCCTTCTAAGTAGCGAGCAAAGAATGGCACTGCTTTGTCATTTGAAGCTTGCTGATTGTCAGACATATGTTGCCTCCTTTAAATTGATAGATATGAATTTTGCAAAATTTCTATTAGCCTGGAATTTGAGTTCCACATGAAAATGACCACTTCATGAGCATGCTGCAAGATATTGTTAATAGCTCAAAAAATTGCATCAAGGTGAAAGTGCAAATTGTTCTTATTCCCTGCTAACTACCACAAGAAATAGAACTATAACCAGATTGTGAAGAACTGCTGGAGTTATTACTAGATGAAACCTTGACTGAAAAGCTTTGACGAATCTCACTTTTACCATCACCAGATGATGCTTTAACCAAACTTTTTACTTCGGCAATCACTTTGCCATCCGGTGAGACTATCCGTTTAACGAAAACTTCATAGCGATCCATAATCGTATCACCTATTTATTTATTTATTGTTTATTAGACTTCTTATCAATGTGTTCTAAGTTAATTTTTGCCTCCGCAGTGTTGGGGATTCAACTTCAGAGCTTTCATCGGTTGTTAACAAGAGCAAATTTGAGACAATCTCTTCTCGTAGCGGAGCCGCTTCCTTTTGAGTTAACCAGGCGAATAACTTTGCCACCGCTTGCGAAGACCTATCAAGTTTGAGAAGCTCTTGGATGATACGAAAAGCACCACAAATATCGCCAGCCTCTAGGGGTGTTTTCACCTCTGGTAAACAAAGATTAAAGTAATGGCTACGGGCTTTTGCTGTAATCTCTGCACAATGCTCGGCGGGGAAATAGCTCTCGGATATCTCGATAGCATGGCGGAAAGCTGCTACTTGTTTCCAAGAACGCCAATATTCATTTGATAGTCTTTGGGAATGCATACGGTAACGAGCCAACATTGCCCCTTCATACCACCAATCATAAAAAGCGGCAATACGTTTATTCATTTCCCAGTCAGCAATTTCAGGTAACTGCGGGTCATAACCCCCTAGTCGTTCAAAAGTTGCTCTACGAATGACTATGGCAGGTAGCATGACTATACATATCACCCCTATATTCCACAGCCAATCCTGAGGAATGCCCTTGTGCTCACCATACCCATATTCTTGAGAAAAAAGGATTTCTCCTTTCTCATTGATATATTCAAAACCTGTAAAAGCTGCTCCAACAGAATCCGAACACCCCTGTAGACTTTGCTTGAGTTGGGTATAAAAACCAGAAAGGACACAGTCATCATCATGAAGTATATGAATCCACTGACCGCGACTGAGGGCAATACCTGCGTTCATATTTTTGATGGGACCCAGATTCTCCGGATTGCGGTAGTAATGCACTACCCCTTTACCAATACTGTTTACTATTTCAAACACAGGTGTCTGACTAGCATTATCCATGACCAGAATTTCCATCTCCTCTTCTCCTGACCATTGTGCTAGTACGCTCGTCAGACATTCAAACAGATAGTCAGTGCGATTATATACAGTTATTACCACACTCCAAAAAGGTCGCGCTTTCTCATCTTCACAGACGGGTGGAATAGCTGGAAACTGATAAGCTCCGACAGTGACCTCTGTTTGGGGAATTGGTGGTGTTACTGACACCTCCTGAGTCGTTTCATCATCCTGGTAAGCTTCTACAGCTTGGGCGTAGTGGGGATTTATCAGCTTTAACCATTGTCGGTAAGCAGCCGCTGCTTCTTTCCACTCACTCTGTTCTTGCAGCACAACCCCCAAATTGTAATGGGCTTCTACCAAATCGGATTGTAGGGCGATCGCCTGCTTGTAATAAGCAGCAGCAGTCTTCAAATCCCCTGCTTTTTTCCGGGCAACACCCAACTTGTGATTCAATTGCGCATAGTGGAGTTGTTGCTCGTTTGAGAGCTTCTTGCCTTGGGCGTGAAGTGCATTGCCCAAATTCGCCTCTGCTTCTATGAAGTCCGGCTTTAACTCTAGGGCTTTTCGATAGTAATGAATTGCTTTCTCAAATAGTCCTTGTTGTTGCAGAGCATAGCCCAAGTTGTTGTAAATTGGCAGTGAATCTGGTCGTAGGGCTAAAGCTTGAAGGTAAGCGATGACTGCTTCCGGAAATTGCTCCTGAGCTAAACGCAAGTTCCCTAAACTAAACCAAGTCTTTACAGAGTTAGGCTGGACTTGCGTTGCAGCACTGAGCCATTGTTCAGCAGTTTGGGATTGTCCCAATTGCTGTGCTAGCATACCTAAACTGTATAAAGCTTCGAGGTGGTCAGGTTGTTTTTCCAGAACTTGACGATAGAGCTGGTCAGCGTCGTCTAAGCGATTGGCTCGATGATGTTGAACTGCGAGTTGGAAGGTTTCAGTCACTTCTTGAGCGCCAAATCGTCTTGGCTTATTGACCACCTTGAAGAGAAAATCCTCCAGTGCTCTGACTGGTTCTAAGTCACCATATAACTTTTGCTTCTTCTCGGCAACTTGCTTCTTAATCTGTTGACGATATTGAGCATCTTGCCCTAGACGGACTGCAATTTTGACATAATCATCTTTCGTCGCAGCAATCGTTTCTTCTATGCCCATCATTTTGAGGAAAGCCATTGTAATGCGCGATCGCATCAAGTCTCCTGGGAAGGTCACAACTGGAATGTCATACCCTATGGATTCGATGCTTGTGTTACCTCCAGACCAAGCAATGCTATCCAGGTAGACATCTGCAATAGCTGTAGTTCCTGCAAAACTCCTGGAATCCCAAGTACTCGGCAACAATATACAGTGGTCTTGATAATTAAGTCCAAATTCCTCAAAAGCACGGCTTAACCGTTGGCGAAAAACTTCGTTTATCGGTTCAGTTGAATGAGCTAGAAATACAAACTTAGAACTGGTCAGCTCCTTGGCAATTCGTGAAAAAACATCATCGTGTTGTGGTAAATACTTATACAAGGATTGGCAACACCAGAACATGACTTCATCATCTTCAATGCCAATTTCTTTTTTGCTGATAGCTTTTGCTTGAATTGCAAAAGGCGTGTAATGGATTGCTAAATTTGGTAATCTGACTAACTTCTCTGTGTAATGTTCTTGACCATTTTCTGGTTCCATTAGGTCACTACTCAAGTAGTAGTCAATTGTCGGCAAACCACTTGTCTCAGCATTTCCCAAAGATGACCCAATTTGAATTGGGGCGAGTCTTAAGCACCCCAGTTGAATGGTGATGGCATCCATCCCGAATTCTGGAAAAATCAGGATATGTAACTGGTCATGCTCAATGAGCTTAGCCCATTGTTCGAGCAGCAAAGGACCTTGCGTAAATTTGTCAAACGCTTTTGCGGCTCTTACCGTTTCCTGATCCTGTTTTAAGCCCGTGTGATACCCAAATAACTCAAACTCAGTTTTATCCAGGTTTTCTACCCAACCCCTAATTGGAATTTTCCAATTTGAATGGTCTCGAAAAAATCCGGAAACAAAACCGACTCGAATCTTTTCGTTGGCTGTTAACTTGGGAAGCGGAATTGACTGGCTCCACTGGGGATAACGCTTCGCCATGAGCTGACAAATCATTTCCCCATAAGTTTGCTGCAAAGTTCGGTCATTTAAGCCTTGATAAGCTAGATAAAAAGGCTGTAACCAACCCACTACTTTCGCTGCTTCTGATTGCTCTTCGGGCTTGGCTACTTGATAGTGATGAGTTAATTTTTGCAGATGGTGTTGATATTGATTTCGCCTGAACTGAAGTTCATCAACACTGGAATAAATAATCAGCAATTGACTCATGCAAACGCCAAATCTGGCTGCAGCATAGTCAGGTTGGAGGTTTAAAGCTTTCTGGTAGGTCGCTACACATGCTTCTAACTGACCCTGTTCGTCGAGTGCAGTTGCTAAATTGTAATAAACTTCAGCCCAGTCAGGTTTAATGTTTATGGCTTTCTGGTAGGACTGTATCGCTGCTTCTAAGTCCAGTGTTTTCAGGGCAGTTCCTAAGTTGTTATGAGCCTCAGCCATGTTAGGTTTAATACTTAGGGCTTGTTTGTAGCACTCGACAGCTGCCTCTAATTTACCCTGGTCTTGGAAAACAGATCCCAAGTCGTTATGAACCTCAGCATAGTTAGGAGCAAGCGCTAAGGTTTGCTGATAAAGCTTGATCGCTTCTGTAAACTTCCCTTGTCTGTGAAGGACATCTCCTAAGCGAAGCATGACGAGGAGATATGGGTTTGGTGAGGAGTGTTGTCCTACTTGATGCTCTGTTTGAGTTTGTAATATTTGTCTGTATATAGTTTCAGCCTCATCCAATTGATCTGACTGATGCTTTTGCATTGCAATTTGGATGAGAGATTTAATGTTGGATTCTAAGTTAGATTCTAAAATATTATTTTCGTTATTCATAACTATACCAAGGCAATAGAGTTGCTTAACTACAGTCTCAGAGGTACAGTCTCAGAGGTCATTATATAAAGTAAAAATGAAATTACTGTAGGGGAGCCAGTGTGTTGGTGAAGCAGTCGCTCAGAGGGGGTTTCCCCCATGAGGAACTGCCGAAAGGGTTCCCCGGCTTATGGTGCGTTGAGAAAAATTCAATGTATATGACGAAATATAAATTGTCCGTAGGGGAGCCAGTACGGTGCGGAGGGAACCTCCGCAACGCACTGGCTCCCCTACATTGGATTAACCAACAGAAGAAGCAGAAGAAGCAGAAGAGCCAGTTATAGTGTTATCGCCAGATGCTGCTGAGGTACTACTAACATTACTGCTAGCGAAAGAAATACCGCGATAGCCATTGACCGCTTTATTTTTAATAACAGTACTGGTGCTAGTTGAATTACCAAAACTAAATGCTGAGAATTGAGACAATGCTGTAGCATAACCACCACTTAAATGCATAGCATCTGCTTCAGCGATGGATTCCAAATAATCGATATCAGAAATTATCATGGCTTGTGTAATTTCTCTATTTTTTAAGTTCAGAACTCTTAACAAGGAGAGACAGTCACTCCAAGCACCCTTTAAATAGCGAATCCTAAAGTATACAGCTTTTTAACTTTCTCTATTGAGAATGAAAGAAGACTCGTGAAGTACCCTAAAAAGTCATTTAGGAGTGTACTCCCCTTTTTTTTAGGGGAGTCAAAAGAACTGCTCCGTTTGGAGCAATTCTTAAGGTTGATCTAAAGCTAGGCTTTAGTGGTTTGTGGTAGAACTGATTGTTCCAGCTTGGCTAGAAAGTTGTCCTTCAATTGTTAGTTGAGTGACCGAGACTTCAGTGTCGGTATTCTTACCGTAAGCTTCATTCTCGAAGGTTACGGAAGCTAAATTACCTTTCACATCTGCTTTGGCTTTGACCACTGCATTCTTATAGTAGGATACGTCAGTGTAAGAGTCAAAAGCTGTCTTAGCGTAGGTGTTGATATCGGTTTTAATGTTCTTCTTGAAAGAAACTGAAGTGCCACCTACAACAGTTTCTTGAGCAGATTCCAAGTAGTTAAGATCGGAAATAATCATGGGGTTCCTCCTGGGAATTGATTTTTTGTTTCTGGGAATTTTTTAGGATAAACAACTTGCTTTCGCTGTTTACTTTTTCGGTAAGCAGCTTGTCTTCGTTGCTTACATTTCTAATATAGCTTGTTTTTGGAAAATGTCAACAACTTTATCTCCTTTTATTGATTAGTTTAATTAATATAAAGCAAGCAAAAAATAGATTCATACTAACTTTTTAAAAATGAAATAATAAACATGAGAAAATAGGCAAAAAATCAGTATATTTTACTGCCTAAAAATAATTTTTCATTTTTCATTAGCCTTGAAAAGTCTTATTTTTTCTTATGTTTAAGAAGGCGTTTCAAGAACAAACAACAAAAATTTGGTCTTGTTTTGCCATAGATTAACTATGTTAAAAATAAGTTTTTTTTGAATAAAAAACACACCTATATCCGCTTGGTTTTGGCGGATGAGCAGTTACAAAAATATTTCAAGTCAATGAGCTGTTTATTGTTGGCTAATAACAGATTTAAGCCTGCTTGAGCAGTTCTTCCTGTGATTGCAAATTGGCATGCGAGTCTAGCTGAGTGACAATTGCCATGCTGTGAATTTGTTGCTTTAACCAATCAGAAAACAATTCTGTAATGATTTTTTGGCGTAACTTCTCATCCAATTGGGGTTGAATAATTTCCTCTACCCAAACTAAATGCACTCCTTTTGAGGTTGTAATCGGCTTGAGTATTTCGGGCGGTGCAGCAGCAAAGACAGCAGCAGCAATCTCAGGGCGAAAATCACGGCGATGTCGAATACCTTGGAATCCACCAGCGCATCGAAGTAATGGTTCTTGAATGTACTGACGGGCTATTTCTTGGAAACTGATTTCGCCTTCTTGGAGAGCATAAAACAGTTCTAAAGCTAAGTCTCTATCATCTAAAACGACTTCATAGGTAGCGACTGCAACATAATTAAGTTGGTTCTCGTAAAAAGCCTGTTCAACTTTATCCGCAAATAAGTGATTCGCTAACTTTTTTGCCAGAATTTTGGCGCGAACTAATTCTTCAAAGTGCTTGAGAGTCAGATGATGTGTTTTCAGCCATGTCCAGGTGTCTTTAGCTGTGACAAGTTTCTTTTCCAGCCTGAGATGATCTCCTTCCTGCTGTATTTCTTGTTCATCAACTGTCATACCCAACTCACGAGCAGTCTCAGCAATAATTTTTGAGTAGCGATCGCCTCTACAATTCCAGGGACTTGAAAAGAGAGCTTGATGTTGTCAATGACATCTTCAAGGGAAATAGTCAAACCTTCTAACATGACACAATTCCTCAAAGTAGTTTGGATTTTAGATTTGGGATTGAGGATTGACAAGTGAGAGTATTGGTAGCTAAGTCTTAACTTAACTAGAAAGCTGCACTGTCTTTTTGCAATTTCTTAAATGGGTCTAACACATAGTCAATCACTCGCCGTTGGCGAATAATGACTTCAGCAGTTGCTGTCTGACCGGGTGTTAGGGGAATACGTTTGTGACCAGATTGGACATAAGGCAAGGGTATAGCAATTTCCAGCTCAAAAGTATTGACATCACCGAGACTTGTTTGGTGAACTTTGGAATCTGGTGAAATCCAAGTGACTCGCCCATGTACTATTCCATAGTCTTGGAAGGGATAAGCGTCAAACTTGATTTTGACGGGCATTCCTACCTTCAAGAAGCCACTATGCTCGTTTGGCATTTTGGCTTTGAGGACAACGCTAGTCTTTTTGGGCGCTATTTGAGCAACCCTTTGACCGGCTTGTAGTACGGCTCCTGGTTTAGTAACGGGCAGTTCAAAAATCACACCATCAATGGGCGATCGCACTATTCTTTGCTGCAACTGAATCTTTAAAGACGTTATCTGGCTATTTGTCTGGGCGATTTCTGATTGCAGAGCGTTGATTTGTGATTGCTGTTCTTTGAGTTGTTCTTCGGTTTTGAGTTGTGCTAGTTTACCTGTATGAGTCAGACCTTGATAACTGCGTTGTTCTTCCTGTAAACGAAGTTCGGCTTGTTGGATATCAGACTTAGCCTGATGAAGAGCTCTTTCATAACTACTTTGTTGCTCTTGAAGGCTAGAGTGAGCCTGAGAAATTTCAGTGTGAGCTTGTACAAGGCGCTCTTGGTTTTCTTTTTGTGACTGTTCTACCTCTTTGAAACGATCTTGTGAAATAGCACCATCTTCATAAGCTTTTTGGTAGCGTGGGACTTTTTCTGCATCGGCTTGAAAACGGACTTCTGCTAACTTATAAGCCGCTTTACTCGACTCTAAAGCTTGTTTTGTCTGGCTGACCTTAGCCAATTTTTCCTCTTTATGGAAGTTATAGGCAGTTTTAAGAGTAGCCAGATTTTGTCGCGCCTGCTCTACTTGAGAAACCTTTGCCAATTCTTGAGCCTTATTTTGTTGGTGCTGGGTATGGAGAGAGAGCGCCAGTTGATTTTTGAGTATTTCTAAGTTCGCCTGTCGATTTCGCAAGCCTTCTAACTTTGAGTACGCCTGTTGAAGTTCCGTTTTCAGAACATCTGACTCAAGTTGTAAGAGAATTTGCCCTGCTTTTACGGTTTCACCTTCTTTAACCTTGACAGCAACAACACTACCGAGGGCTGGACTATCTAATTTTTGCGTTGCTCCTTTGGGTTCTACACGTCCTTTAGCACTACCTGTTTCATCTATCCTTGATAGCGTTGCCCAAGGTAAAGCAATAAATGCAAAGCCCATCAACAGATATAGCAAAGAACGCGTCCAAACTTTAGGTAAGGCATCTAGAAGTTCTTGTGTACCGTAAAAGCATTCTTTTACCTCATCAGTTGTTTTTTCATGATGAGGCTTTGCAGATTTTACATCATCAGTTGTCTTTTCATGATAAGGCTTTGCAGATTTTACATCCTCCTTTGGTTGGATGTCATTCAAATACTCATCTTGCTCTTCTCTTTGAGAGAGCGTGGATCCTGAATGAGGAGATGGATTTGGCATATTTTTTCATCTCTATATTTAAGATGTCGAGTATTTCGTAAGTTGTAAATAAGATAAGGAGACTATTGCCCCAAGTCTTTTGATAAGTCATTAGACATAATATCAAGTCTGTCTAATGACTTATCAAAAGTATCTGCTTCAGCGCTTACGGGGGAATTCACGCATTAGAAATTCAAAATTTTGAATGTGTTAGCAGCGTACCGCAGACAGCGAGCGAGCAAATTTTGAGAGAAGTCTGAATCTGAGAAAACCTCGGCTCAGAACTTCGGTGATGCGTGAATCTAGGGGGTTGACTTTTCACTCAAACAGCCTGAGCCAGTTGTTGCTGGTTGAGGTAGTAGTAGTTTCCTTTCTTAGCAATTAATTCATCGTGTGTTCCGCTTTCTACTAATACACCACGGTCTAAAACCAAGATTAAGTCCGCATTACGTATAGTGGAGAGGCGGTGAGCGATGATGACACTAGAGCGCCCTTTAAGAATGGTCTTCAAATTATTCTGAATGATACGCTCCGATTCAGTATCCAGATGACTGGTGGCTTCATCAAAAATTAATAAACGGGGGTTACCAAGTAAAGCACGGGCGATCGCGAGACGTTGGCGTTGTCCCCCAGAAAGCAATCCACCACCTTCACCAATTTGGCTTTCGTAACCCATTGCTAATTGTCGAATAAATTCATCTGCTCCAGCCATTCGCGCTGCTTCCATGATTTCTTCGAGAGTGGCTTCTGGATGAGCAATACTAATGTTTTCCCGAACCGTACCACCAAACAAGAAGGTATCTTGGTCAACAACACCAACTTGAGAGCGAAGCGATCGCAGAGAAATGTAATTTAAATCTTGACCATCAATTAATACTTTTCCTTCTGTTGGAGAATATAAGCCCAAAATCAACTTAGAAAGGGTTGTTTTTCCAGAACCACTACGCCCCACAACCGCTATTGTTTGTTCGGGCTGGATTTCAAAGTTGATATTTTGTAAGACGTTAGTTTCATTTTGTGAGTTATAGCGGAAAGTCACATTCTCAAAGCGAATGTGACCGCGAAATTCGCCAATGGATTGACGGGGCTGATTTTCTAAATCTTCTTCTGGTTTCGCTTCCAAAACATCATTAATGCGTTCGGAAGAAATAACGATTTCTTGCAATTCATTCCATAGCAACGCCAGCCGTTGGAAGGGACCGAGCACATTACCCAATAACATGTTGAAAGCAACAAGTTGTCCGATGGTCAGTTGTTGATGAATGACCAAGTTTGCTCCGTACCACATCAGAGCCGTACTTGACAAAAGATTAATTGAGGAACTGATGACTTGCAGGCGGATACCAATGATTTGTGCAGAGAAGCTCTTTCTAACGACATTATTCAGCAGTTCTTCCCATCGCCAACGCACTGTCTGCTCGACTCCCATCGACCGAATAGAGCGAATTCCTGTCAAGCATTGAATCAAGTAACTGTTTTCTTCGGCTCCAGCATGAAACATCTCGTTAGAGATACGGCGTAAGATACCTGTACTAGCTAGTACCAGGATAAAAAATGGGGGTACAGTCAACAGCGCCACCAATGCCATCTGCCAACTGTACATGAACATGATGACCAGATAAATGCTTAGCGTCAGCAAATCGAGAAGGACTGACAGTGTTTGACCTGTTAGGAAGCGTTGAATTTTTTCATTCTCTTGAATACGGGAAGTGATGTCGCCGACGTAACGCGACTCGAAAAACGATAAGGGCAGGCGCAAGGTATGTTTAATAAAACCCACCACCAGCGATATACTGACGCGGTTGGCAGTGTGAGCCATCAGATACTGCCGCACTGCACCTACTACAATGTTGAAAAAACCAAAAACTATCAACCCCAAACCGATAGCGTTTAAAGTCGCGATGCTTCCCTGAACAATCACTCGGTCAAGTAACATCTGGGTAAATATCGGTGAGACTAGCCCAGTCAACTGAATGAGCACTGAAGCGAGGAATATTTCTGCTAGTACCCAAGAGTGCGGTTTTATGAGCTCAAAAACTTCCAAAAGCCCTTAATCTCTTGCTTAGCATCTTTTAGTAGGGCTGTTGGTTGTAGTAACAATGCATAACCACTCCAAGCTGCTTTAAATTGCTCAGCAGTGATGGTGCGTATTCCAATGGCGGGATCGCCGATAATGACCCGCTTGGGAGTCATTTCATAGATGACAACAAAGTGCTTACCTTCCCAGTGGGCGATCGCCGGTAGGGGTTGTTGTGCTAACTTGTCATAACTCGCTTTCACTGGACGAGAAGCAAAACCAACGGTTTCTGCTGCTGCTGCTAAGTTCCGTAGTGATACCCCATCACGACTCGTGTTCGCTAAATCCCGCAACCGATTTACACTAAACCGCTTACCCCAATAGCGACTAATCATGACAAGACAAGCTGCACCACAATCAGAGCCGCTATGTTGTTCAAAGAACGGGTATTGCTTAGTCACACGTCCCAACCAATGCTCTGCTCTGACTTTAGGGCTGGGGAAATAAGGCTTTAATCTTTTTTGCTTTTGTTGTGGCTCTGGGTTGCGCTGCGGAAAGGGAATAACATTCCCCACAGAAGCAAATCGTTCTGATTTAGATAAAGCCGGGCGTCGCTCAAGGTCATCTTCATAGACTGGAAACTCTTGTGGATGAGCAAACTCCACCAGTTGCTTCCAGTCTTTTAGTGCTGTTTGCCAATTTGAATTCTTGAGAACATAGGCTATTGTTGGCTGCGTTGCTTGCCAATTACCTTCGTGCAGATGTGGATAGATTTTCCCTGATACTAGAGAGTGCCCTTGAGAATGGCGTAATTCTCCTTTTTGCAGTAACAACAGTCTACTATCTGGGGGTAGAGATATTGAGTCTTGTGCCTTTACATAGTGCCGCTCAAATAGGGACAAGGCTTTAAGCATCCCTAGCACATCTGATGTATGACCAGCTTGTTGCGAGTTTTGGCGACATAACATCACCAAATCCCACTGTTCTGCGCGTTGCAATAAGCGATCGCCAAGACTGGGATATTTACCTATCAATGCTTGTAGTATTTCTTGTTTGAGATAGCAAAGCTTGAGGTTGCTTGAAGCTTTGGCGATATATGGCACAAACTCCTGTTGAGGAAATAAGGTTGCTTCTCCAAACAAGGAGCCTGTACCGTAAGTTGTGATTAAGTTCTCCGCGCTATCCAACAGTCTGACTTTGCCACGAAGAACGAAATATATTCCGCAAAGACTGTCTGTTGTTTGCCAAAACTGCTTTGTGGGTGCTGGTTCTACGATTTCTACCTGTGCTACGTACTCTGCCAGTTCCTGTGGTGAAACAGTTTGGTCAAAAGCTGTGGCAAGTTGTTGACACAGCTGCTGTTGTGAAAACTCTGATGGCATTAACTTTCCTCCAGCACAAAAATTAATTTTTGGTCTGAACTAGATTGGTTGACCGTAAACTACACTCCGGTTGGATAACTAGTTGCTCATAGCAATATAAACATCTGTCAAAAGTACCATCAGAGCTTGCTAAAGCTTGTTGTTGACTTATTTGGTGTAACATAATATTATTGCTTGCCGTCATAGAGGTTAAAGTGGACGCATAGGTCTGCTACAGCTGTTGTCAGTCTCGCGTAAAACGACAGACAGCTGCGTGCTTAATTAGCCCTGGGAAGCTAATTAACCGTGTGTGTGACGTGTAGCTAACCTTGGAAGTCGTCCCCCTATTGTTATGGGGTTCAGGGGGACTATTTCCGGGTTAATAGACACTTTGGTTTTCCTCTATTCAGGTTTTATGGGGTTAACCTGAATGAATAAGGTAGCCAAAGAGTTGCAGACACATCAAATTAAATTTTTTATTTGCTCATCGAATAAAAATTTTCCAAGAACTGGCTGACTAACAAAGATTCGCGCAAATAAATGCTGAACTTTATTAGTGAACGGTAGCAAACATCCCTGAGTAAACGCACTAAGAAACATGGCTGTTGAATCCTTTACAAACAACAATACGTTGTTAATTTTACGCTGATCAGTATACGTACGATTATTTACTTTGCCACTAGTTCCAAGGAGTCGTTTCAAGTCTGCTGCAACAAAACCACTGTATCTCGAACAACACTAAGACTTGACAAAGACTTTAAGAAGAACTAATGAAGTTATGGCAATGCCAAGTTGTGAACTCTATAAAGCTTTACCGAACCCTGTTTAAAGGAACTTCCAGCTAACTTAAAAAATATTAAAAATAGTTAACCTTGGTTTAAAAACAGTTTAAATCTGGCTTTACGCGTGCATAACTAGAGCCTAGTGAGCACAGTTAAGATTGCAATTCACACCTACTGGCTAGTCTGCTGCTAGTTTTTTTCTTAAATCAAGAGCATCTGTAACGAGATACTTGAAGTTGCAAAAAAAAAACAACTTTTAATAACTAAGGTAGCACACTCCTCCAACTAGAAGTACCAAGTCTTTAATTAGTAAATTTTCGTACGTCTTGTCAAGACTTTTTCATAAAAAATTCATTTTTGCTTATTCTTGTCAAAAACTTTATATTTGATTTATC